>JAISHZ010000348.1 GCA_031262285.1 Lachnospiraceae bacterium
CCCATCCACCCAGAGGCAGATAGTAAAAAATAAAACCGTAAATGACAAACCCAAGCGCCCAAAGAAGGAGAAAATTCTGCCTTTTTACTTCCTTCCATGTGACCTTTTTGACTTTTGGATATTGTTTGACTTGTTTCACAATTTTTCTCCTATGCGCGTCTAAGCGCGCCTACTAATCAGAGTGTTTGAATATAATGCCCTGAACGCCAACGGCGAGAATGGAACAAACAATGATATCCTAAGTGGATGTATATGCGTCATGATACTAGATTGTCCACGGTCATAGACCGTGGACAATCTAGTAGGTACAGAATGTAATTGTAACCTATGCTTAAAAAACTTAATTATTCTGTGTAGGTCGCCATAAAGTCGTCCAGAATCTGCTGCATCTCTGCAATGAAGTCTTCCGGTTTGGTCTCTGCGTACAGATCCATATAAGTATCCCAAGCCGCGTCGAAGTCTTCTGCCATGATGACGATTGGTAATTGCTGATGTTTGAGATCATCCTGCAATTTCTTCGCAAGTCCTCCGGGAGATTCTACGGTCATAACACTGGACTTAGAGTACATCGGGAACCAAGGACCTGCTTTGTTTACAGAATTCAACATTTCGATATAGTTTGATGCATCATATGCAGCGAGGCAATTTACAAGCGGCTCTGCCATATCAGCTTGGAATACGCTGGTTTGCTCAGTCGGTTGCATAGCGTTCTTGCCGTCTCTGGAAGTACCGTACCACATCGGGAAGTAGCTGTATGAGCACATATGAGAAGCGATGTAATTGGTGTCACCAGCTTGTTTGATTTGATCTTCGGTACGATAGTACATTCCATCTTCGTCTACTTCGTAGTCAACACCTTCAACACCCCAGAAACGCAGGTCATGAACTTCTTGACCCAGTAGATCGTTGATCATCTGGAAAGCGCCTTCGGGATCTTCACAGTCAACCGTAATCGCGATACCGCTAGCGGTATTCACAACGTCTGCGAGAGTACTCCACTGATTCTCCATCCCTGCTTCACGTGTGATCGGAAGGGGTACATAGTTACAGCCGATCAGATCCAATCCTTGCATCTTAAATACAGGATTGACTGTATTTGCGAAACACCACCACTGATCGCACATACCCAGAACTCGTCCGGTAGACATCTTTGCTAAGTATTCATCCTGTGTCTGTGTAGCGAACTCATCGTCGATCAGACCTCTCTTCCAAGCGTCGTTGAGTGAACGGAACCAATACTCTGCGGTAGGAGTAATATTGTAATCAACAACAGTCTGTGTCTCAACATCAACGATAACAGAACCATCATTCGGATATCCGTCTAAGAATTCGGGCGGATTCTCGATCTGGAAATACAACCAATCTTGCATCATGGTAGAGTAAGGGATGACTTCCGAGCCATCTTCCATCGTCGGATTCGCTTCTGCATAGCTTTCCAATAAATCAAAATATTGCTCTACAGTTTCGATCTTCGGATAATCTGCCCACTCTAAAACTCGAACCTGGATCCAGAATGCTTCAGCGCTATGAGTCGTGGTTCTTCTCTCGCCGTAGCTGTTCTCAAAAGGATTCATCCAGTAGATCTTTCCGTCGTCTTGACGGAATCTGTTCCATTCGGACTCGGTAAAGAATTCTTTGATGTTGGGATACTTGTCGATGTACTCATCCCAAGCGATCAAAGCGCCAGCTTGATACAAGTTGATCATAGCTTCACCGCCGTTGATAAAGTCGGGATATTCACCGAGTGCGATAAGCGTGTTGATCGCTTCGATATCGCTCTGTCCGGTAAGCCATGTCTCTTCGCATTCAGCACCAATCTTCTCGGCGATAATCTTCTTGATTTCGTTGTCCGAGGTAAGTTCGGGTTGCGTTACTGCAAAGAAAGCGGTAAATTTCTTAACATTACCGCCACCGTTACTCTTCGCACAGCCTGCTAGTACAACAGCAGACAGCAATGTAACGGATAGTAAAACGAAAAGCTTTTTGAATCTCATACTCTTTGTTACCTCCCTATGTTAGTTGTCAATACCGTAACCAATTATAGTATCCAAATCATGTCTCAGCAACCGGAAAAACTCTAGTCAAGTACCGGATAAATTGCAGATGTTTTTGTCATCGTTTTCGATACTTAGCAGGTGTACATCCCTTTAGTGCGATAAATCTGGACACAAAGTAATCCATGTCTTTGTAACCCACTTCCTCTGCTACTTGGCTGATTTTATGATCGGTGCTGATCAGTTTGACTGCTGCCTCATTAATGCGATAATCATTCAGATAGTCTTTGAAAGAGCTGCCGAATTTCTTACGGAAGAGCTGACCCAAATAGGAACTGTTTATATAGTATTTCTTGCCCAGTTCTCTCAATGTCAGATTTTGATCGTAGTGCTCTTTGATTTCTCGCTCCACTTCCTGCAAAATTCCTGTGGAAACATTCTTACGCAAAGAGACCAAGTATTGCGCATATTCACAGGAAAACTTACGTAAATACGAAATGGTATTTCTCGCGATTCCGGAATCAAACACATTCTCTTCAATCCGTCTCATGATCTCTTGTTGATTGACACTTTCATCCTGTTTCACTGCCAAATGAATAAATTGAAACATCAAGTAATTGATATTGATCGTCTCGCTTTCGCCAATCAATTCTTGCCGTTCCATCTCAAGGTAAAACTCATTTACACTACCATAAATTTGTTTTCTGTCATTGCGTTCTACCGCTGCTATGAGTTTGTCCAATGTTTCTTTCAAGATGACAATACCGGTCTGCGTCACTTGTACTTCATTTTCATAATAATAGAGATGTTTTTCATCGTGAAATCCCCGAAATGATCGTAGAACGCACGCCGAACTGTATGACTTGGTGATCTGTTTTAATTCCTCAACCGGCTTCCCAACCAAGACGACCACCGGTAGTGCGATGTCGCATTGGGCGGCATTCCATAGCGCCTCCAAATATTCGTCGGTACTGCTATGTCGCTTCTTTGCCAGTCCTTCGCTATAAATCAATCCGATCTCGTATTCATTTTGAAATCCCAATAAATCTTTCACGCAATGTGCTTGGTTATCGCCAAGGAATGTCCTTACGTTTTGGTACATCTGCAGCGTCATTGCTTCACATTCGTCATCGGACAGCTCTTCCAATTGCGCGATATTATCCAAGCTGATATGAATATACCGGATATCGGTAGTGAGCTGTAACTGCTTACGCAGAATGGCTTCTTCTTCCGGCGCATAGCGATTTTGGAGAAGCGCGGCTATATTTTGTTTCAGATAAGCTTCTTTCATCCGCGCATCGTCACGCAACCTGCGTTTTTCTCGATCGACCTTGTCCTGTACACGTGCCAAAACGTCTTGAAGACGTTCTCGGGTAAAAGGTTTCACCAAATAATCCATACACTCATAGTGCCATGCGCACAATGCGGAAGCAAAATCTTCCGAGGTACTCATGACCACCACACAAGCGTCAGAAAGATGTTCGGTCTTGATGTGTTCCAATAATTGTAATCCGCCCAGTACAGGCATATGAATATCCGATATAATCAGATCCACATCCACTGTCCGCAGCAAATCAACTGCTTCTTGGCCGTTTCGAACCACATTTGTAATCTCATACCCCAGTGCTTCCCAATCAATTAAGACGATCAAGGTTTCCGCCCAACCTTGATCGTCCTCTACGATCATAACCTTCAATCGTCGTTCTTGATGCTCACTGCTCATGAACTACTCCTTACACATACGACCTTCTTAACCACAAAACGAAAGGAACAGAATGTGAAAGTGCCATATTTACTGGTAATGGTAAATACGGCACTTTCATGCAAAGCAGACAACGGGAATCGAACCCGCCTCTCCAGCTTGGGAAGCTAGCATTCTACCAATGAACCATGTCTGCGAGGCGTTCAGATAAAAAAATTATATCACGATTACTATGTTTTGTAAATATCTCTTGTCTGGAATATTTAGGTTTATATTGCTATTCGGTATAGTCTTCGGCATTCATAGCAGCAACACGCTATGCGATTTGGCGATTGCGACCCTTTGTATGGGATAGTGGTTGTGAATAGTAACAGGGTTATGCTTTCTTCGCAAAACTCTCGTGCAGTTCCTCTGCAAATTCCGGATAACGCTTTGCGATGTCAAGCAGTTCTTCTTGAATGCGGGAGGAACTTTGCGTCTGATCATCCATTTGTTTCCGTAAAGCTTGCCTGCGAATGATTAATTCGTGCCGTACCTCTACCATTTCCTTGGGATCCAGAATCGCAGATACTTGATGAATCCAACGCTGTGGCGTACGAATATGATATTTACTCAAACGATCCACCAACTCGTGTTGATAATACGTTACTTTCGCTTCCGCTTCGGCAAACTGTCTGCGCTCTTCTCTTTCCTGCAAAAATGATTTCCATTGCTTTTCCAAGACAGACGCTCGCTCGGTATGATATTTCAAGCGTAAATATTCCAGCAATTTCGTATTATTCGCATAGCGAATTTTCACCTTGTTCTGTAGCAAAATCAATCGATTGACCGCATTTTCCACTCGTTCAATTTCTGACTGAGCGTTTCTGTACTTGACACTAAAGACCACTATCGCAATCACTGCGCATATCACTGCGACGAAATACCCCACAAAGATCTCCATCTGAAGTGCAAACTGTAATACAAATAAAAGAAAAACACAGATGATCAGCGCAGTTAGGACGATCACGGACATCCCTTTCAAGTTCGCAAGCATGGTATCTAATTCTTTGCCTCGGTACGCATAAGCGTGACGTTCCGCGTCTAAACGCTGCATATCCTGCTTTACCAATCTCTGGTAGCTCTCCGCTTCCTTCATTTTGCGGATACCATCCTCAATCTCTTCTTCCTGCTGGCTCATTCGCAAATATTCGCTCTCCGCCATTCGATTCTTTTTTTCTCGATAGTCCCTTCGTTCCTTTTCAAATCCGCCGATCTTCCTGGCGATAAGTTCTAATGCTTCTTTGTCATCCGTCGGAAGCGCTTCCACTTCCTCCATATCTGCCAAGTAGGATGTGACGATGCCGTATTCATCAGTCAATTCTTCCATCACGAGTGCGTTTTCTTCCAGCAAAAGCAAAGCATCTTCCAGAATTTTTTGTCGTTGTGCACTGTCCGTAAGATCAAAGTTCTCCGTGTGAATCATTTGATAGGTAAAATCATCTGTTTCTTCTATTCTATTACCTTTTCTTTTTCGCCCGAATAGATTGCGAAGTTTTGTCCAAATCTGCACTTTTATCACCATCGCTTATTATGATTGTCACGAAACCGATTCTTTCTTATTATATAGTGCAATTCTCTACGCCTATACTGATTCTGCGCGATAACGTTCTTTTAGTTCGCGTACTATGGAATCCCATACCGCCGTGTTTCTTTCCTCCATCCGCAATGTCTCCGCTCGATATTGCGTACTGCCTTGCCAATCGTGGCGAAGTTGTTCCATTCGCCTTTCCACAGAAAGAGAGATGGTATAATATTCCGGATGTTCGGCGATAAACGCAATATAATCCTCTTCTTGTTTGTCCAAACGGATCGCCGCCAGATATGAAAAGAGACATTCGGTAGAACCGCCTGCTTCGTATGCGTCCAAAAAACTTTGTGCCGCTTCCGGATAACGCATCAACATCGCATAAGCAACTCCTTGATTATGAAGAAGGTTCTGTAAGAAAGGAGATGCCAAGTTGCTCTCCCCCGTGTTCGTAATCGCCATCTCCTGCTGCCATTCTCGCTGTATTTCATCGTACAACGCAAGCGCTGTCACATATCGCTTCTTTTGAGCAAGACTATTCGCACGCAAAATGGCGCGTTCATAACGATTTCTACCCTCCCCTTTCCGCAAAACCTCGGCTATCGCTGTTACGATATCAGTGTCATAGAAACCCGTGTATTCCAATATCGTAACCACATATTGCCGGAGCGAACCTTGCCCTGCGACCAGCGATGACAGGCTTTTCGCCAAATCAACCAGTCGGCATTCATTGCGAATCCACAAGATGACTTCCTGTGACATAAGGGAATCATCCAACAGAAAAGCGTTCTCTTTTATCACATAACACAGTTCTTCCACACAGTATACCTGTGCTTCGAGACTTTCGATTCTCAAAGGATTTTCAGCGTAATGTCCAACACAAACCAAAATCGCCATAATCGCTCCTATCTGTTCGGTCGCCCTACAATTCAATCGTTTCCCGATAAATCTTCGTATCGGGAGCTTGTAATTCTCCTAAACCCAAATCACGCACCTCAACGCACAGTATATTGTGTGCATTCATGGTTAATACCATGCTGATCCTCGTGCAATCTTGTTCTCCCTGCGTTAATGTCATCTTCTCCATATGTGCATTTTTGCCATTTAGTGGTGCGATCATAAACGGAAGATCGCGGTCACCTTGGAGGTAAAATTCATAGCTGCGATTCACTTCGTACCAAGGGATACCGGCGTCTAAAAGCGCATAATAAGCGATTTTTCCTCTCTCTTTCACTTTAAGTCCGACATTTGCTTTTAAGACATCTTTTTTTAAAAATACAGCACTGTCATCACCGCTCGTTAGTTGACGCAATAGACTATAGCATGCACCTTTTGAAAATAGATTGGTTCCTTGAAACACCCTTCTGCCTACGCATAAAAATCGAAGCGCCTCTTTCATAATCGTTGGATCATGGTTTTCACCTATCAAGAAAACTGCGGTGATCCTTCTGCCTTCCGTCATTCTCTGCAACGCGGGTATGAAGTCTTCTTGTGTTTCTTGCAAATAGGTTTCTTCTTGTACATAAAAGACTTTCGGCTTAGTCCGCGCATTGTTCATCATATGATACGCTTCCATTCGCTGTTCTCGGTAATCACACAGCAAGCATTCCATAACAGAAAGCTCCTCCGGTTGTCGCCTCAGATACTCAAAAAAGCTTTCTTCATATTCTTGAAAAGAAAAAGTACAGCCTTTCATGTCCAGACCTTGCGTCGCTTGCAGTAAGACTTCGCGATGCGTCGCCTCCATCTGTTTCGAGGTAAATTGAATGGCGACGATTTTTGCGGAAGGTGCTGCGAAGTTTAATAAACCAAGACTTCTTTTGATAAAGAGCGTTAACAGTGCGATTGGGTCATATTCCGTTTCTTCCACCAAGATTCGCTCTCCCAGGTTTGCTCGTTTCCACAAAAGATCGATCAAGATCCCCCCTGCCTGAGCGTGCTTGACCGCATCTTGACCAAAGGTCCATCTGTTTTCTCCCTCTTGTTTGCACAATACCATAGGAATGAGAAAACTGTCGGATCCGATCGCACCGGGCAATGTGTCCGGTTCAGCTGTTGGTTGTGTCGCAAAACAATAGCTAATCTGTGCAGTGGTTTCCCCGATGTCATACCCAATCATCACTCTATCGCCGCGTAAACCCATTTGTTCTCCTTTGTGCTCACACTCATCCCATGATAAACAGACCGTTTCCGGCAAACTCTTTCCACAAAAACTCTTTATACTGTATCTCAAGCGCTTCGTAATCACCCAAAGTCTTATTAATCACCATATTATTGATTTGTTCATATCGACTTTGCCATACATTTCCTAAATCATCTGTACGCTGTAATTCTCCGCTCGCTTGCAAAAGCTGCTTGGTATCGGTGCTCTCTGTTATATAATACTCCAACTTTTCGCCAAAAAAGAGAACAAATTCAAAGGTAAACACACGCCCGAGTACGCGTTTCATCTCCATCTTTTGATACTCTCCCGCTTCACCCGATTCATGTTTGCGCATGAAATGAATCCGTAGGGAGTGATCTCCCTTGGCGTGATACTCTACGATGCTCTTATCCATCATCGGTAACAAAATGCTTTCAAAACCGCGAAGCTTTTTAAAAAAGGGAAGATGGATCCCTTCTTGCATCATATCACGCAAAAAGACTGAAACTGCATTATAAGCGGGGTGATCTTGCGTTAATTGACGCAATTGTACTTTGGAATCATCAAAAAGCGTAGAAATGTATTTCAAAAAGGCTAGTTTACATACTTTGTTTACCATTTCGTTACGATGAAACATATGGAGAATTTCGCGGAATATGTATGAATTCGTCTCTTTCTCTTTCGCATAATAATCATACGAACATAACGCCAAAAAGGCCTCCTCCACTTGAGAACGAGCTCCCTGTGAGACATAATAACGAAAAACTTCGATCATCGCTTGCGCATTCGCGTGGGTAAATAAGGTCTGTAAGAGAATACGCTCCGCTATTTTGTAACAGTCTATTTCAAAAGAGTGCGCTGCCGTCCATATGGTATGCATTTCGCGCAAAGGACCGGTATAGTAATAGCTCAGATATTGCAGGATATTCGCATCATATTTGCCACTCCGAAAAACGATGATCGCCATCTGCGTGAGTCTTTTGTCTTTGGCGAAGTCGGTGAGTTGAATTTGACGACTACATAAGCGCAGTAACACTTTCGCGTTTGCAAAGTCCGGTCCAAAAAACGCTATCCACTCATTTGCCAGATCCAACTTTTCGCACAAAAGCATATATTTTTGCGCTTCCGCACGCTCCTGTGTATTTAATAACATCGGATCCACTGTATCTAAATACAAATTCAAACTTTTGATATCGTCATGTTCATAATAGTATGACATAACTTTGCACATGAGTTCCCCTCGAATGGCGGAGGCAATGGTTGCATCGGCACTTAATGTGACGAATTCCTTCGCCAGATCGCTTTGCCATGAAAGGGGATCCGGTGTCGTATGATAAAGGTAGAGACCGAATGCTTTGTTGGTCTGCGCAACAGGCTGCACATAAGCAAGAAAGCGTGTCGTCAAGGAAAGATCTGTACGTGAATAAGAAATACTTGTTCCCCCATATCGGTTCCCTTCTTCATCTTCAAACAAAATCGTTGATTCCGGATCATAGAGCGGCAATGTCGCGATGTGATGTTCCACCGGATACTCCGCTACTTTGAGATTACCCGGCTGTGCAATCACGACTTTCTTGATCTTTTCTGCAGGAATGTATAGTTCTTGCAAAAAGCATAATTTGGAAATGACATGGGCTGCGTCTTGATCCAACATCTTGGGCGTCAGAAATTCTTCGTATAAAGCGATTAAGTAGGGAAGTGCGTGATAGGTACTCGAGTAATCTTTCTTGATCTGTTCTTCGACGAAACGTTCTATCCGCTCCTGATAGCTCGCAAACAATTCCGGATTGTCCTTTCTTTGTCCAAGTACGACCAAATACAAGAAAGCACTATGTTCTACGTCGAGTTGTGTTTGGTAAGAGTAATACAGGAGAACCGATTTGGGTAATGATGGCTGTAGCGTGCGTCTTGGGATCGCTGTCAGCGTTCCCGGTACTTGCGTCCGTGCGCAAGCCGTCGGGATCGTCGCCATATAGTAATCATAGAGTTTGGTAATACGCAGTTCGTTCTCCACACCAAGCCGAAACCATACAAAATAGCAGGTGTCAGTCTTCCCGCCTTTGATGAGCAGACCGCATATCTCCTTTAGCTGACGTACATCTTTGCTTATTTCATAACAGATTCGCAAAAGCAAATACAGCTTGGGATTGTACTCTTTGACTCTCCCCGATAGGTACAGAATCTGCTCTTGCAATTCTGCGTTAATGGCACCTCTCTTTGCGCCAAATAGTAGTACTTGTAGTTCAAAATCTTCCAATTTGCGCAAAATAGTCGGATTCGCATTCATCATCAATAAGGCTTCGCAGTATATAATAGGACTTGTGCACCCCATCGCAATCTGTCGTCCGAGAAACTCCCATTTTTGTGCTTGACTGTGATAAAGGTCTTTTGATAGATACAAAAGAAGCCAAGCGACATGGTAACAAGTGGGGTCTTTTCTGTAGATTCGCTCCACTTGCGCTGCTACTTTTTCATCATATTCTTCGTCGCTGTCGATCAGAGTCGTCAGATACAGATAATACGCTTCCAAAGCACCGTTGTCGTCAGATTGTTGTGTCATCAACTGCTTTTCGGAATGTTCGAGCATCCATTTGGCTTCGTGGTAGCGTTCTTGTGTGATGAGCAATTGTGCAGCAAAAAGCTTGGCTGCCACATCTGTATCATCTAGGGAACGCAGTCTGTCCACATACTGGCTCGCTTCCTTGATCCATGTCGCCGTGTTCATCTTTTTGAGGCGCATATTTAGATAAGATTCCATTAAGGTCAATAGAATCTTCTTTTCTTCTCGTTTGCCCGCAGTGGTATAACGCAAGCTACCCTTCCCCGGCAGATCTTTTTGCACGATGATGGTCACGCACAAAGCTTTGCCAAAGAGTTGCATTCGCGGATTGGTCAGTCGTACTTTGGCGATATTTTTGCCATAGGATAAGAGAGTGCTGTCTATGTAAATCGGTAATCTACAGTAATGTCCCAAGAAGTCGTCTTCCGTCAGATTGCTCTTTTGTACGAACGCAAACTCCCCGTCAACCTCTACTGCCAGATGGGTATATCCCCATCCATTTTTACCGATTGGGATAACGACTTCGGCAACAGCGGAGGGATTGTCGATTTCATATGTCGTTTGTTCCAGAAGGAATTCCACTTTCCCTTTTTTGTGGATATTGATGAGAAATTCATCCATATTTTGGTCTGATCGTTCTCCTGTACACAATCCTCTATATAAGTCAAAATACTGCGTATCATTACCGAAAAATAACGTCGCAAACGCAGGACTATAAAAAAGAGCGAGTGCTTCCTTCCAATTGCTTTTTGCCAGATTGGCAAAATGAAACAAATTCTTGATGTTTCCAATAGAAGAAGACAGAAGCACTCGCTCCACCTTTACGACAAACGGCAGCGAGTATTCCCCAAGGTTACTCACCACATAAATGTTTCCTTCCGGCGTTTCCCCTTCCTCTAAATGTTCTGCGTGAAAGCAGTAACGGATTTCTTCTCTTGTGCCGGAAAATTTCTTGGTCAATAGCTCCATCCGCGTGTCCGTGGACAGACAGTACCCCGTCGTTAGTTGACCGGGCGGAGAACTGATGAAAAAAGATCCCTCATAGGAATCGCCGCCAATCACATTCAGTTCCAAGGTGGCGCAAGAAAAATCCAAAGTTCCGGCTTCGTAGCCGTAAGTGCCGTCCAGAATATGGTTGATTACATCTTGCATGCCCACCCTCCGCACAAGGTATTCCTGCATTCATTGTCTGTTTTAGAAGCAGTATAGCAGATTTTGGTGGGGTGGGCAATACTGACTACGCGCTTTTGGGAACCATCGCATTCGCATATTCGAGGCCAAGTCCATAAGCACCGCCGTGCTGCTGCAAGAGCGTTGTGACCGCTTGGTAGGTCTCTTGATTCGCCCAGTCTCGTTGCAATTCCAAGGTAAGTGCCTGCCACGTGACCGGCTTCACACCGGCTTGTATCATTCTCTGCATAGCCATTTGGTGCGCTTGCTTAGTGCTTCCGGCGGAAGCGTCTGCTACACAATATACTTCATAACCGTCTTCAATTGCGGACAATGCGGGTAATGTGACGCATACTTCTGTCCACAATCCTGCTATGATCAGTTTTTTTCTGCCTGTCTGTTGAACTGCTCTTTTGAAATTCATATCTTCCCACGCATTGAGGGATGTTCGATCAATCGGCATGATCTTCGGATGAACCGACTGTACCATACTCACAAGAGGTCCTGAAAACTGTCTGGCTTCAACGGTACTTAATACAATCGGAATATCAAATACCTTTGCGGTTTTGGCAAGAGCGGTTACGGCATTTAATACGGAAGTACGGCAATCACTTTCCACGCCAAAAAACATCTGCGGCTCATGATCAATTAACAATATCGCGACCTGTGTGGGGTCAAGTAAGGATTTGGAATACCCTCTCATGAATGCTCCTTTCGTTACAAGCAGCCACCTGCCTGCAAAGGCAAAGTGGCTGCTTGTCAATCTGTGTTTTCGTCTTAATTTTCGTTTTTGGAACAGTTTTTGCTCTGATTCTGATTCTTGTTCTGACTAGACTGATTGTTTTTGTTGCTGTTCTGACTCGGACTGCAGTCTGTAGAGCCACTTTTGGACTTGTTGTCGTAATTTTGGTTGTTAGCCATTTCAAACTCCTCCTATAGGTTGTTTTTGTTTACAGGAGTAGTTTTCGCATATTTTTCCGAATTATGCAGCATTTTTCAGTGACTTTAGTACTATTTTCGCTTCATTTTCGCAAGATCCGATTGATGTACACAATCAGTACCAACAGCAAGAGGATCGGCAATATGATCCGGAAAACGGAAAATGCAAATCGAAAGAACACGTAAAGAAGCAATACTTGTAAAGGGAGCCAAATCCAAAGAGGAAAACGGGTATTTGTCCGTTTCTTCTTTTGAAAATTTTTATGAAAATCCGGTTCGTCGCTACGTGCTTTTTCATAAAATGTCTTTTGATGAAAATCCACTTTCTGCGTATCAATGATGGTTCTGGCAAGAAGTCTGGGATCCCCCAATTCTTCCAAGACTTCTTTTTGTGTTTTCCCTGCTTTTACTTGATCGTGAATGTATTCTTCATAATACCGAATATTCTCGTGAATCAGTTTTGACGGAATCGCTCCGTTTAAGGCAACACGTAATTGATCAATGAACTCTTTCACGCCTCCCTCCTTTTTGTTCTTTCGCCGCACAAATCACAGTGCGGATGAATAAGTGGCTTTGTCAGAGAACGAATCCTTCGCTCGCGTTTTACATAACTACTTCAACATGGACGATGGTTTTCGTCTCATCAAACGGGGCGACATTGCCCTGTATCGGTACACCGTCCACCTTCATGGACGTAACACCGGATTCCTTGCCGGAAGGATTGCTCACCGATATCTGATATTCGACTCCTCGGAATGAGCGCGTCACGGTGTAGTCGCCAAAATCTTTGGGCAGACAGGGGTTGATTTGCAATCCCGCGTGTGTGGGTGTGATACCCAAGAGATATTGCGATATATTGACAAATGTCCAAGCAGCAGTTCCGGTCAACCAACTATTTTTGGCTTCCCCATGACGAGGAGCATCCTTTCCTGCCACCATTTGCGAATAAACATACGGTTCCGTGCGGTGAATCTCACTGATTTCTTCCAAATAAGAAGGACACGTCTTTTGATAGATCTCAAAAGCACGACTCCCTCTACCCAAGACCGTTTCGGCAATCGACACCCACGGATTGTTGTGACAAAAGATTCCTGCGTTTTCTTTATAACCGGGCGGGTAAGAGGTAACCTCTCCAAGCTCTACATGATAACGAGTATAAGCAGGTTGCAGCAGCATGATTCCGTATTGGGTATCCAAGCGTTCTTTCACGGAGTCCAAAGCACGCTTTGCCAAGCCTTGGCTCACACCGACACCCGCCATCACGCAAAATCCTTGTGGTTCGATAAAGATCTGCCCTTCCTCACACTCTTTGGATCCTACTTTGTGACCATATGCATCATATGCTCTCAAAAACCATTCGCCGTCCCAACCGCTTCTTAGGATCGCCTCGTCCATCAAGCGAACTTCCTTGCGCGCACGCGTTGCTTCCTCGTGATCACCTATCCGTTCGCTCAGCAGCGCGTACTCCTCCCCATACTTGACAAACATCCCCGCGATAAAGACAGACTCTGCAACCGGTCCTTCACTAGGTCCGAATGTCTGGAAGGATTCCCCCGGTTCTTCCGAGAAGCAATTGAGATTCAAACAATCATTCCAATCTGCTCTGCCGATGAGCGGGAGATCATGAGGTCCTTTATGCGTCACGATATATTCGAATGAACGGTGCAAGTGCTCCATGAGCGGCACTGCTTTGGTCACATCGCTGTCAAAGGGTACCATCTCCTCCAAAATCGAAAAATCACCCGTTTCACGAATATAGGCGCTTGTCCCGGCGATCAGCCAAAGAGGATCATCATTGAATCCACCGCCGATATCCGCGTTTCCCTTTTTGGTCAGCGGTTGGTATTGATGATAAGCACTCCCATCTTCAAACTGTGTACTGGCGATATCCAGTATCCTCTCCCGCGCTCGATCCGGGATTAAATGCACGAAACCGAGCAAGTCTTGGCAAGAGTCACGAAATCCCATCCCTCTGCCGATACCTGATTCATAATAAGATGCAGAACGCGACATATTAAATGTCACCATGCATTGATATTGATTCCACACATTCACCATGCGATTGACATGATCGTTCTTTGAAGATATCCGATATTTTGACAACAAACTTTCCCAATACTTTTGCAACCGTGCAAATGCTTGCGCAATATCTGTGTCCGTCCGATACCTCGAAAGCAATTCGGTGGCAGGCTTTTTATTGATCACATCCTGCGCTTCCCATTTATTTGATCTGTCATTTTCTACATAAGCCAACACAAAAATGAAAGTCTTCGTTTCTCCAGGTGCCAGTGACATAGAGATATGATGAGAAGCGATCGGCGACCAACCGCTTGCAAGTGTATTGGAGAGTTTTCCTTTTTTGACTGCTGTAGGCGTATCAAACCCTTCGTAGGCACCCAAAAAAGCTTCCCTATCCGTTTCAAACCCATCTACTGTTGTATTTACCGAAAAGACCGCATAATGATCGCGACGTTCCCGATATTCTGTCTTATGATAGATATCGCTGCCGCATACTTCCACTTCTCCTGTGCTGTAATTGCGTTGGAAATTCTTCATATCGTCGTCAGCGTTCCACAAGCACCATTCCACGAAGGAAAAAAGAGAAATCGACTTTTCCGTGGTTCCTTGATTGGTTAGGGAAAGCTGCGTGACTTCGCAATTGTCGTCCATCGGAACAAATTGAAGGATCGCCGCTTCCAATCCATCTTTGGAGGAGCGAAAACGACTGTAACCCAACCCATGGCGGCATTCAAATGTGTCCAGTTTCGTTCGCGTCGGTTGCCAAGTCGGATTCCAGATCGAATCTCCCTCTTTGAGGTAAAAATATTTTCCTCCGCAATCAGTCGGTATCGAGTTGTACCGGTACCGTGTCAAGCGAAGTAATTTCGCATCTTTATAGAAGGAATATCCGCCTCCCGTATTGGATAAAATCGAAAAAAAGTCTTTGTTCCCCAAGTAGTTCATCCACGGAAGTGGTGTCTTGGGAGTGGTAATCACGTATTCCTTCGCGGCATCGTCAAAATATCCAAATTTCATCGTTTGCTCCCGTCTGCGCGCCAATGGCGCGCGTACAAATCAAGGCGTTTGAAAGTTCATTTACTTTCAAACTTGCGGTCTCCTTTACAAGATTGTATCGTTGTGCTTTTGGGTTCCTGTTGAGTACATTCGCATTATACCGATTTGATTGATGAATGGCAACGCAAATAATTGTGAGAATCCTTGTAACGGAGATGTCGTTACAATTCACGGGTTCGCTGATCTACACTTAAAAGCGGTGTATCCCGGACGAACCAGGGGGGCAGTCCTCTACGTCAAGGACGGTGTATCCCGGACGAACCAAAGAGAGTAGGGGACAGTTTTGGGTGTTAGACTCTCTGGGCGTTCCGATGAGCCCGAGCAGCAAAAATGAGCGCACAAGCAAGCGCTCATTTTTACTTGGTCTCATCTCCACAGAACGTATAACACCCAAAACTGTCCCCTACTCTCTTCGGTTCTGTGCATTGAGAAGCGCTAAACGTAATCTCTGAACCCATGAATTGTAACCACCCTAGTATAAACGTTTTCAATTATCTTTCTGTTTCCGCTCAAAACGCTTGAGCGTATTACCGTGATACGGTCAACTTATAACTTTAAGTTAATTAAATTCATTCATACTAGTATAACGTCTTTGAATTAGCTGGACTAATATCGAATCATATGATGGAGCAACAACGCATATGAATATGCAGTCTTCAGATATCTTTGGTTTTGTATGAAGTCCAGATAATTGCAAATCTCTGTACTAGTCAGAAATCATTGGGTAGTTACGATTTAATTGGCATAATAATTCCTTATTTAATGCAATGTCCATGTTTTTGATTTCATTTATTAACTGAATCATCTTTGTGTTAGCGTCGTTATATGGTTTATGTCTATTTTTAATCAAAATATTTACTATATATTGGCACTTTTCTTTGAAAATCTGATATTGTTTTTGCAATGACTCATAGGTGTTCTGATTGATATACTTTCGTACAAATAGGAATTTTAATCTTTCATACATAATAACGCTATGTTCGTATAGCATATAGCTAATTCGGAGATCTGAAGCAATCCTTTCCATCCACTCCGGCTTTACTAATTCCTCATAGATCTTCACACCAAAAATACCGGTTGACGGATTTGACATTGCTGCATACTTTTTACTGGTGTTGATTCCATTTAGATATTCTTCCGTCGCTTCTATAAAAAATTGAATATCAAATTCATATACGGTTTCATCCGGCTGATAATAAATCAAGTATGCAATTTTGTTGTTCGCTTCTTTATAGGATAAAACTACATCTGAAAACGAAATCGTTGAAACAGTTGGTATCCCCATATAATTGTTTATCACATAGAAAACTTCATCTTCTGTATCATAACCAAAAAACAAATTATCATGATAATATTCAAAGCTAAGATAAGCTAGTGATTTGCAACCATAGTACTCGTTCAAGTAGATCTCGATGTATTTGTGATCATCAATGAACTTCATTAGCTCATTCACGATTGTATGGGGATAGAAATACGTTCTATTGTATAGAAGTAATGGATTGTTGTGGAAATTTCTATGATCACGCAAAGGTCCTCTGTACCAATCCAGAGGTCTTTGTACATTGGTGGGCATATAGAGTTGCGTAAAATTCGAGTACAGCCAATTAAAGTACTGGTTACTTGGAGAACGAACAAAAATACCAATTTGATATCCATTGAAGGATCCACTATCGATCTGTTCCATGCACAGATCGCCAAAATAAAGATTGAGTTTATCCTCTTGTCGCGTAATCGTTAATTGCTTTGGTCTGTTTTGCAGGTTAGCGATAAAATGGTCTTTAAAGGAATGTTGATCTTCAAAAAATAAACCACGTGTACAATTCAAACCAAAATAGAACACAACATCATCGTAATTTTGCTTGCATACAAATACACCTAGACTTGACCATGGATTAAAGTATGTTTGCGTAAGAATATCGACAGTAAGTTCATCCTGAAGATGTAGTTCTCGAAACAAATACAATTCGACACCTTCTATATATGGGTCCGTTTTGGTAATAACAGTATCGTTTTCGACAACGTATTGTGCATTATGCGTATGTACCGTCCAATCAGACTTATCATAATCTCTTATGTTCATACGCGCAACTACGTCACTGCATGTGCTTTCCAAATGACATATCAACTCAAAATACATATGCGATGAATACGATCTGATCATCGGATGCTCATTAATCGGTAACATTTTCTTCATTTTTTCTCCCTTCTGCGCGCCAACAGCGCGCGTCCCAATCAAGGTGTTTGAAAGTTCACTTTCTTTCAAACTTATCCTCTCCCCTATGTGGTAAAAATCGTTAAGTGGCTATAAGTAAAAACACTGATGTGAACTTGTTAATGAAATAAACAGCATAAATAAATTCGCATTTGCTAACCTTTAGTGCCTTATTTCATCCATAGCACATAATTAACAGGATGTTATTAATGTTTACTTGTTTTGTATTATTAACCTCCATTTTATCGCCCCCTTTTTTGAAATGACTTTTTTCCATAGTATTTCGTTCGTTGGCAAGCTTTCTGCTTGATTCGCAATAGCCTTACTTAATGCCGGAATCGAAAATACCAATGAATCAAATCCATTCTCTTCAGTAAATGATTACGCTCCATTTTCTTTATTTTGGTACTATTATTCCTTATTTTAACGCATATGTTTATATTATGTCAACTCCTGTAGTATTTTTTGTTATTTTTGGATTACAATTTTTACAATTCAAGCGTTCGCCGATCTACGTTTATCGCTTATCGATATACAGAACCGAACAGAGTAGGGGACTGTTTTGGGTGTTATACGTTCTGTGGAGATG
>JAISHZ010000033.1 GCA_031262285.1 Lachnospiraceae bacterium
GATTTTCGGCGCTCCACTGAGCGTTCCTGCCGGTAGGACACCAGCAATCACATCCAGAGCATCTTTGTTTTGCAATAATTGTCCTTTCACACACGATCCGATATGCATCACATGAGAAAATCGTTCAATGTTTAGATATTTCTCAACTTCTACCGTTCCAATCTCACACAACTTGCCAAGGTCATTTCTTCCAAGATCGACCAACATATTGTGTTCTGCTAACTCTTTTTCATCTGAAAGAAGGTCTTGTTCCAAGAGAAGATCTTCCTCTTGTGTCTCTCCACGCCGTCTCGTTCCTGCCATCGGAAAGGTAGTGACCACCCCATCCACTTGTTTCACCAAGGTTTCCGGACTCGCTCCGATGATCTCTCCTTCACTCCCGGAAAAATAGAACATATACGGAGATGGATTGGTCGTTCGAAGTAAGCGATACGCCGGAAGTAAACTACCGCGCATTTTTGCTTCCACACGATTGGATAATACAACTTGGAAGATATCACCTTCCTTAATATAATGCTGCGCTCTTTCTACCATCTCACAATACGTTTCTTTGTCATACAATTCTTGAAACGGCGATAGAAGTTCCAGATTTTCACTTTGCTCGTGAATTGCTTCTTTTGCATGATCTTTCGTCAAGATCGATTTCATATGCTCTAAATTCTTTTGCGCTTCCTGATATAATTTCTCAAGTTCAGAATGACTCTGCGCATCTATGTGCATATTGACGATGAGAACGATCTTTTGTCGATAGGAATCAAAAGCAATCACCTTATCAAACATCATCAAATCAGCATCTTCGAAGCCTTCATGATCTAGCGCAGAAAGCGTGAGCTTTGGTTCTTGATATTTGATATAATCATAAGAATAATAACCAACAAATCCACCTGTAAAGGGAGGGAGATACGGTAACTTAGGACTATGGTTTGCTTGAAGCATTTTCCTGATGACATTGGCGGGATCGCCTTCAAAATGCTGCGTGATTCCTTCTGAGTGACACATCCCCTTCCCATCTTTCACCGTCACCTGTGCCATTGGATCATACCCAAGGAAACTGTACCTTCCCCAAACTTTATTCGCCTCAGCACTTTCCAAGAGAAATACATGTTTACTTACTTGGCGAATGTGTTTCAGTGCCTCTATCGGCGTCGTTGAATCCGACAAAATCTCTGTACTAATTGGGATCATACTAAATTTTTTTGCCAATTCTTTCACTTCTTCCAGACTAGGTCGCATCGTTACTCCTTTCTACTATGCAATGTGTCATCAAGGGAGGTGTCATTCATAAAAGGCGCTGTTCTTGTGCCGATCATCGAACGCAAAAAAGCCCTTGACGAAAATACAGTCAAGGACGGGATAAACGGATAGACTCCCGCGGTGCCACCTTGCTTCATGACAATAGTCATGCGCTCTTCTTGGATACTAACATATCCTAGGCAACTAACGTATGCCCTCACGTCGCGGAATACTCGGATAAATACAGATCCTTTCCTCGCGCCCTCCGTGGTCCATTTAACAGCCTGCGTTCTGTCCGGTTCTCAGCATCCCGGTCTCTCTGTAAGTGCACGTTCTGTTGTTATCTCCACATCTACGGTTTTGTGTGCCGCTATTCAATTAACAAGTATGCTACTCCGATTTTTATCATATGTCAACAACCAATATTTGGTTCTTCTTTCTCGGCTCTTCTCCTACGGTTGAAATCATAACGATTTTATGTTATAAAATGCACAGACCTCGTTGATACACAGACAGGAGCCGTATATGAAGGTAATGACCATTAACAGCAATCAAGATGGGCAGCGTTTGGACAATTTTCTCTTAAAATTATTTCCGGAAGCCACCAAAAGCTTTCTCTATAAGATGCTACGTAAGAAAAATATCACATTGAATGACGCTAAGGCAGAAGGTAACGAACGTTTACGCGAATCGGATGAAGTGAAAATTTTCTTTTCAGATGAAACGTTTTTGAAATTTTCGGTGTCCGAGCGGGAAGATACGGAATTCCAAAAGCTCCTTACCCAAGCAAATGAAGCATATCGTACTTTTCGAAAGATTCCGGTGGTGTATGAAGATGATCATGTATTGATCGTTGATAAGCCAAACGGTATTTTGAGTCAGAAAGCGGAACCAACTGACCTAAGTTTAAATGAATGGTTGATTGGCTATTTGCTTGTTCATAACGCTTTGAAAGAGGAGGACTTGCATAGTTTTCATCCCTCTATCTGCAATCGGTTAGATCGTAATACTACCGGGCTCGTCCTATGCGGGAAAACACTGCCGGGGAGTCGTGAAATCGGGAATCTTGTACGTGATAAGTCACTTTCCAAGTACTATCGTGCGATTGTTGACAAAGTGATCAGCAGTCCCCAAGAATTAAAAGGGTATTTGGTGAAAGACGACCGAAATAACCGCGTCAAGGTGTATCAGACCGTGGAAGAACTGGGGTATCTGCGGGGCAGCAGGATTCATACGACATATCGTCCGATTACGAGCGGGACTGAAATCACTTATCTCGAAATCCGTTTGCATACAGGAAAAACGCACCAAATTCGCGCTCATTTATCCTCTATCGGGCATCCGATTATCGGAGATTATAAATATGGGAATCGCACTCGTAATGAAGTGTTCCGTCAAAAATTCGGAGTACGCGATCAATTACTTTGTGCGTATCGGTTAGAGTTTCCTAAGTTGGAAGGCATCTTAGAACCATTAAGTGAGAAAGTAATTACTGCCTCGATCCCTGAAAACTTTGAGAAAGTGTTGCATAATCATTGACAAGTCTAGTCGAGTAGAAGATTGCTACTTAAATACAGCAAAATCCTTTTTGTCAATGATTGCATCTTCTGTGCGATTCCTTGTATTGATAAGCGATAAACGCAGATCTGCGAATATATGAATAGTAACGGTAATCTTTCCTGAAATGATTTTTTTTGGAGCAGATAGGAGTACAAATGGCGACATGGAATTCACGGGGGCTTCGTGGGTCAACATTGGAAGATATGATCAATCGGACGAATGAAAAATATGCACAAAGCGGATTGGCTCTGATCCAAAAGATTCCTACTCCTATTACCCCTATCAAAATCGACAAAGAAAGTCGGCATATTACGTTGGCTTACTTTGATCAAAAAAGCACGGTAGATTATATCGGCGCTGTACAAGGGATTCCTATTTGCTTTGATGCGAAAGAATGCGCAGCGGACACGTTTGCTTTGGGGAATATTCACGCACATCAAGTGCAATTTATGGAACGGTTTGAAAAACAGGGCGGTATCGCATTTTTTTTGCTGTTTTATACACATAAGAACATTTTATATTATTTATCTTATCGTCATTTTCTTCCGTTTTGGAAAAGAGCAATCGATGGCGGACGCAAAAGTTTTCGTCTCGATGAATTAGATCCTGCATTTATACTTCCAAAACATTCCGGTAGTCTGGTTCCATATCTGGAAGCGATCAAAGAAGATCTGAAAACTTTGTAAGTGTTAAGAGCGGTGTGTTCCGGACGAACCGGGTTCTGTCCTCTACGGAAGAGCGGTGTTTCCCGGACGAACCGGATTCAGTCCTCTACGTTAAGGGCGGTGTTTCTCGGACGAACCGTATTCACTCCTCTATGTAAAGGGTTGTGTATCCCGGACGAACCGCACAGAGCCGTAGGGAGTTTGGGGTGTTAGACTCTCTGGGCGTTCCGATGAGCCCGAGCAGCAAAAATGAGCGCACAAGCAAGCGCTCATTTTCACTTGGTCTCATCTCCACAGAACGTATAACACCCAAAACTGTCCCCTACTCTGTTCGGTTCTGTGCATTGATA
>JAISHZ010000064.1 GCA_031262285.1 Lachnospiraceae bacterium
AATCCTCCTTAGAAGCTGTTAATATGAAGTCTTTGATATTCAAAATGCCGACGATATTGTCTTTGCCATCTTGATAAACAGGCAATCTCGTATACATGGAATCTCGAAAAATATCCATCACCGTCTCATAATCAGCGTCCACATTCACTGTGACCATATTGATTCTGGGGATCATCAAATCTTTTGCCAAAGCGTCTGAAAAATCGAAAACATTATAGATCATCTCTCGTTCTTCTGTTTCAATGACACCATCTTCATGACTGACATCTACATAAGTCTTCAATTCCGTTTCGGTCATGGTATTCATCTTTTTGTGCGGATCAATCCGAAGGAGTTTCAAAAATAAAGCTGCCAGTTTGTCCACAACAAAAATAAGTGGAGTCAATGCCTGCATAAAGGCATATATTACACCGCAGTACGATAGCGAAAGTCTTTCCGCGTTGATACGTGCCCATGTCTTGGGTAATATCTCTCCTGCCAGTAAAATGACGATGGTCAAAATCCCCGTAGCAATCCCAACAGAAAGATGAATCTGCATTGCCATCGTGGTAGCAAGCGCAGAAGCTGCGATATTCACGATATTGTTCCCGATTAAGATGGCACTGATCATTTTCGAATATCGATCCAGAATGCGGATCACGGAACGAGCGCGTTTATTTCCTTCTTCTTCCAAGGCTTTCATACGAATTTTATTGACAGTAGAAAAAGCCGTTTCAGCAGAAGAAAAAAACGCAGACAAAATCAGAAGAATTACCAGAATAATTGATTGTATGACACCGGTGGTATCCAAAAAATGTTCTCTCCTTTATAAAAACTGAAAATAGTTCAAAATCGATCCCCTATTGATCACAAGAAAGGAATCTAAAATTTCTTAAAGCATACAATAACTCAATAACCTTGTCAAGTTTTCCGTTGTAACAGAATACATTATATAGGAACAAAAGGATATTCTCTCAAAAAGAAAGGTGATCTCTATGGAAAAGAAACTTTTACACCGTGCGACAAAAGAAGAAGGAAAACTCCCGATTCCATTCTTACTCAAATGTTTGCTGTTTTCTTACATAATTACGGGAGGTCTTCTTCTCTTGCTCGCACTGCTCCTGTATGTTTTTAACTTATCTGAAAAGGTCGTATCCGCCGGGGTTATCGTGCTATATGTGGTCTCCACCTTCTTCGCAGGATATATGGCCGGTAAAAAACTAAAGAACAAGAAGTTCCTGTGGGGCTTGATTCTGGGTGTCGCTTATTTCTTCATTTTGCTTTTGATGTCACTCTTTGTCAACCGCTCCATCGCGAGCCTAACAGACTCCTTTTTTAGTACGCTTGTTTTGTGCGTCGGCGGAGGAATGTTAGGCGGCATGATGAGTTAATTGGTTTATTCGCGTATCTTGTCTAATTGATTGCGGACTGCCTGCACGAATCCTTCGCTGCTCAGAATCATGGGATTTGGGCACACTGCGATTCGTGCAAGGTCACCCGTCATCATCCCATTTTCTATGGTACTAATCGTCGCCGCTTCCAATTGATCGGCGAATTTTTCCAACGCAGAAATACCGTCCAATTGCGCACGTTTTCGAAGCGCACCTGTCCATGCAAAAATCGTCGCCACTGAATTGGTAGAAGTAGGTTCGCCTTTTAAATGTTTGTAATAATGTCGCTGTACTGTACCGTGTGCGGCTTCATATTCGTATGCACCGTTCGGTGAAACAAGTACGGATGTCATCATTCCAAGGGAACCAAACGCAGAGGATACCATATCACTCATCACATCCCCGTCATAATTCTTGCAAGCCCAAATGAATCCCCCATCAGATTTCATGACTCTGGCGACGATGTCATCGATCAAGGTATAGAAATAGTCGATGTTTTGTATCCGGAATAAGTCCGCATAGTCTGCTTCATAAATCTCTTGGAAGATATCTTTAAACGTATGATCATATTTCTTGGATATCGTGTCTTTGGTGCCAAACCAAAGATCTTGTTTCGTATCAAGCGCAAATTGAAAACAAGAATGTGCAAAACTTCTGATAGAATCTTCTGTATTGTAAATCCCCTGTAAGATACCGGATCCTGCAAATGTGTGGATGGTCTCTCTGACGAGCGTTCCATCTTCCGCAGTAAAAAGCAACTCCGCTTTTCCCGGTCCGGGAATCTTGATTTCCGTATTTTTGTAAACATCACCATAGGCATGGCGTGCTAACGTGATAGGCTTTTTCCAATTTTTTACGCAAGGTTCTATCCCTTTGACGATAATGGGAGCGCGAAAAACAGTTCCGTCCAAAATAGCGCGAATGGTCCCATTCGGACTTTTCCACATCTCTTTCAAATTGTATTCGGACATTCTCGCTGCGTTGGGGGTTATCGTTGCACATTTGACTGCGACACCATATTTGAGCGTCGCTTTCGCGGAATCTACCGTAACTTGATCATTGGTTTCGTTACGATATGCCAGACCCAAATCATAATATATGGTTTTGAGATCGATATAAGGGAATAACAATTCCTCTTTGATCATTTTCCATAAAATTCTGGTCATTTCATCGCCATCCATCTCCACGAGAGGTGTTGTCATTGTAATTTTTTCTTGCATACCACTCCTATCTGCTCGCTCGTTGCGTGCTTGTTTCGTATATTCTTCTGTACTTTTCGGTTACGTTCGTATAAGACCTATTCACTGATCTGTTTGGAATAGACTTCCTGCAAATCTTTTTGAATTAGATTTTCATAAGCATTTAAGACATGCTGGTTTGCCAACCTTTGCGCTTCATCTGCATCGCGATTGCGAATCGCTTCCAGTATCCTTGCATGTTCTTCATTGGATTTGGGTGCTCGTAATTCATTGGAAAGGGTCTTCCTCCTTACCCGCAGAACATAACTATGACAATCTCGTAATTGATGTCGCAAAATTCTGCTGTTACAAGATTCATATAGTATTTCGTGAAATCGATTGTCCAACTGTGCCATTTGTTCATAATGATGCTTTTGGGCATGGAATTTCGCCAAATAAACATTTTCTTCCAATTCATCCAGCTGTTCTTTGGTGATGTGCTCTGTTACCCAACGCGCACACAATCCTTCCAATAAGGAACGGATTTGATAGATGTCTTTGACATCTTGTTGCGTAATCCCGGTTACATAAGCTCCCTTATTGGGGATGATTTGCAGTAAGCCTTCCAATTCCAATTGCCGAAAGGCCTCTCTGACGGGGGTTCTGCTCACACCCAACTCCTCGCCGATGGTCACTTCTTTTAATTCTTCGTGCTCCGCATACTTCCCACTTAAAATATCTTCTCGCAAGTGATTGAAGACCCTTCCCCGCAAGGAGTATTTATCAGAAACTTCCTGTTTCAGATCAACCTCTCCCATTTTCCACTCTTCCTTCCTGCGTTTGCTTTATTTTCAATGGAAGCATCGCAGGATCCTCTTGACTCACATACATCAAACATTCCAATATCTCATCATCTGTCATCACAGTGACTCTACCGTCATCATATTGAATGTCTACCCATTCCTTCATTTTTTTGACCAAAATAGAATTTTTATCGATCTGTTCTTCCGCTTCTAGTCTAAAATAAGTATTCAGCCAATGCGCAATACCTGCCAATCCCGATGTATTGGAGATAGAGCACAAAACCGGTCTATTTAAAAATAGATCCGTATCAAAAATATTGTAGATTTCTTCATTTTTCAAGAGCCCGTCCGCGTGTATCCCCGCTCTTGTGACGTTGAAATTCTTCCCGACAAACGGTGTACGGGAAGGAACCGTATACCCGATTTCCTTTTGGTAATATTCGGCAATCTCTGTGATCACTGTCGTGTCCATGCCGTTCAGATCCCCTTTGAGCTGCGCATATTCAAAAACCATCGCTTCTAATGGGGTATTCCCGGTGCGTTCTCCGATTCCAAACAAGGAGGTATTTACACCACAGCATCCGTACAGCCAAGCAGTAGAAGAATTCACCACCGCTTTGTAAAAATCGTTATGCCCATGCCATTCCAACCATTCCATCGGTACGCCTGCATGCGTATGTAAGGCATAAATAATCCCTTGTACACTTCTGGGAATCACCGAACCCGGATAATTGACCCCATATCCCATCGTGTCACAAGCTCTCACGATAATCGGGATCCCATACTGCTCGGACAGTTTCATCAGTTCCATACAAAAAGGTACCACATATCCATAAATGTCAGCTCTCGTAATATCCTCTAAGTGACAGCGTGGACTGATCCCTTCCTCTAAGCATTCTTTGATCACACTGATGTAATGTGCCATTGCTTGACTACGCGTCATTTTCAATTTTAAAAAGATGTGGTAATCAGAGCAACTGACCAATATTCCCGTTTCTTTCATGCCGATTTCTCTGACCAGTTTAAAATCTTCTTTACTGGCGCGAATCCAACTGGTCACTTGTGGATATGCGTAGCCCTTCTCCATGCATTGATACACGGCATCGCGATCTTTCTTACTATAAAGAAAAAATTCGCTCGCGCGGATCATCCCCTTTGGACCTCCCAGTCGATGCAGA
>JAISHZ010000102.1 GCA_031262285.1 Lachnospiraceae bacterium
ATGTTTTATGCAGATCCGATAGCATCCCACCAATATACCCAAAAGGCACACTGATGAGCATGACTACCATATGGAGGAGCGCCATGATTCTGGAACGCTCATGTGGATCCACGCTGATGGCTACGATAGATTCTCTGAGCACACCCAAAAGTCCCCCGCCTAAGGAATTCAACGCGATGGAACCCAAAAGTAACGGATACAACATCGGATGATTGGGACCGATGAGGATCAGCAGTAAGCAGGAAGCAGCCGCAGCGGAAAATCCCCATAGTAAAGGACGTTTCAAATTTTTTTGATTCAGATGCGCGATGACAAAAAAGTAGAAAAACAAAGAGAGCAAAGAACTCAACATCGGGAAAATCGGCAGCATCGCGTCGGTGATCCCGATTCGTCTACTGGCGATGATCTGCCAAAAGGTTGAATAAATCATCATTGTAATCTCTACCAATACCGACACAATGATAGAAAACACAGTGGCTTTCGAACGTAACATTTCACGAAAAACAGGCAGATACCCACGCGTGAGACTACGTAACGAACGCCCTTTTGTCTCCTGTTGCCTTATCAGCCCTACGGATGTTTCCTTGGAAAAACGATACAAGATCAACACTTTGATCGTCATTACGACAAAAGCATTCAAATAGAGAATGCGAATAGCCGGAATCAAGGTAAATCTAGCGACTAAAATGGAAGAAATCGGTGCAAACAAGGCGGCGGAACTCCCCGCCATCAAGATCAGTGTATACAATTTGGAAATCTGATCTTTCGGTGCGTCCTCAACCAAGAGACAATCCCAAGAAACGGTAGGCACTTTCATCGCGCCGTTTAATAACGCAGCCACAGCGAAGAACCAAAATCCCTCGCTAAAAGCCCAAATCAAGCATGGCAAGCTCCATCCCACAAAGTCAAAAATGACAGTCGTTTTGCGCCTGCCGAGTTTGTCCGTAATGATTCCGGAAAGAAACGAAAAGAACATTTGAGAGAACATATAGATTGAGGCGACCACTCCCACATAGGTGTCGGACAGATGAAGCCCTACCATGAAGACCGACGCATACGGCAGACACAGATTAATAGAAAGCCCCCAAAGCGGTTCCGTATAGACACAAGCCTTGGGGTTTCCACGCAAAGATTTTAAAGTGATCAAAAGAGGGTGTTGCATAATACCGTTAGCCTTTCTCATACAAATCAGCGTGTGAAACAGAACATTATGATAAAGAACCCTTTGTAGACCACACGCCTTCGATTCTTGAATCGGTCAAAGTCGCCATATCCAACGCTTTCGCGAAGGCTTTAAAGCAAGCTTCTGCGATATGGTGCGCATTAAAGCCGGCAAATTGTTTCATATGAAGATTCATTTCCGCACCATATGAAACAGCGTAAAAAAACTCTCGTATCATTTCCGTATCAAGTTTGCCTAAAGTCGGGGTGGAAAACTGTACATCAAATGCGAGATACGGACGCCCGGAAAGATCAATTGCGCACAAGATCAGCGCATCATCCATAGGCAAAATGACATGACCATATCGCTTCATCGCAATCTTGTCTCCCACAGCCTTCTTAATCGCACTCCCCAATACGATCCCGACATCTTCAATCGTGTGATGCGAATCCACCAGCAGATCACCTTCACAACGCAAAGAAAGATCAAAAAGACCATGTTTGCTAAACGCTTCCAACATATGATCCAAAAAACCGATCCCGGTATGAACATCCGCCTTTCCTTTACCACGAAGTGTCAGCGATAGCGAAATGTTGGTTTCCTTCGTATTGCGTTCTACTGTGATGATTTCATTCTTCATAAGGATTCCCCTCCGGAATTTCATTCTATAGGATCGATCAAAAATCTCTTTTTGAGCCAACTTTGTAATAATAAAATCCATACAGCTGCGTCAGTGTTGACTTGATAAGCGTGTACAGCGGTGGAGGCATCCGCCAACACCAGACCATGAGGACCGCTTTCAAAAATGTGCGCTTCAAAAGGAATTTTGTTTGCAGCCAAAGCATGAAGATATCCGGTACTTTGCAACACGGGCACCAATTCATCCTGTGTCGTCGCCCACAGAAATGTCGGCGGTATCTGTCCTCCCGCCAAAAGAGTGGGGCTGACAGCCTTTAATACATCTAAAGTCAAGGGAGCCGTACCAAACATAGCTTGCTCTGCACGATTGCAATAATCCTGTATAGCAGGAGCTTTTGGAGTGTCCGCCATCGCTACATAATCGGTAACAGGGTAACCAAGAATACAGGCAGCCACTTGAAAATCCAAAGGAGGACGATCAAAAAAGTCGCACAGCAAAGGCTGATTCCAATATACGCTATACAAAGCGCACATATGTCCGCCTGCCGAAAACCCACACAATAGGATGCTTCTATCGTCCACATTCCACGACGCAGCAGCTTGCTTAGCCAACAAAACACTCGCTGCCAATTCTCTCACCGGAGCAGGGTGCGGTGTCAATACTCCATAACGCAAAATCGCCGCGTGATAACCCATGGAAGCAAATCGGAGAGCTACCGGTTCCGCTTCTCGGTCAGAAATATACATATAACCGCCACCCGGGCATATCAACACTAGAGGACGAGGCTTTGCATTTATAGCCTTGGAAGGAGAATCCAACAAATAAACAGTCAACGTAGCATCCGGATTCAAATGTTGTGTCGGGAAAAAATCATGCAAGGAGAAAGTTTCTATGTGCATCTTTTCTCTCCGTTTCTGAAAACATAGATGGATTCACGCCTCCAACTCTTGACCGGTCAACTGTTTCAGCGCCTCTAAATATTTATTCCTTGTGATCTCAATGATCTGTGCAGGTAGCTGCTCCGGCGCCGCACCTTGATAGCCATTTGCTTTGAGCCAATCCCTCAAGAATTGCTTATCATAACTATCTTGCCCTTTGCCGACTTCATACTTCTCCAAAGACCAAAAACGACTGGAATCCGGTGTCAACACTTCATCACCCAATACCAATTCGCCATTTTCGTCCAATCCAAATTCAAATTTTGTATCAGCGATGATGATTCCCTTAGTCAAAGCATATGCCGCACACTTTTCATATACTGCGATCGTCTTCTCCCGAACTTTATGAGCCAGTTCGCTTCCCAGAAGCTCACAAACTTTTTCAAAGGAAATATTTTCGTCATGATCCCCCAATTCCGCTTTGGAAGAAGGGGTAAACAACGGTTGACTCAATTTTTCGGATTCTTGCAGACCTTTTGGCAAAGCGATTCCGCAGACTTTACCGGATTGTTGATAATCAGCCCATCCCGATCCGGTGATATAACCTCTAACGATACATTCTACAGGAAGCATTTTTAGCTTCTTGACCCACATACTCCGACCCGCAAACTCTTGTGTTTGAAATTCAGCAGGGAAATCAGAGAGTTGTGTGGAAAGGATATGATTGGGAACAAGATCTTTGACCAAATCAAACCAGAATGAGGACAATTGATTTAAAATCTTCCCCTTATCCGGGATCGGGTCGTGCATGATGACATCAAACGCAGAAATGCGATCTGATACGACGATCATCAAAGACTGATCGTCAACTTCATAAATATCTCGTACTTTACCGCTGCTAATCTTTTTCATCAGAAACCTCCATAGGAAACATTTGCCGGTCGCGCAATTCTTTTAGTTTGGTAACTCTATCTTAATATGAACATCCTTCAACTGCTTTTCGGTCACATCCGAAGGAGCGCCCATCATGACATCCAAAGCATTTTTGCTCATCGGGAAGGGGATGACTTCACGGATGCTATCTTCTTCTGCAAGCAACATCACCATACGATCGATACCAACAGCGGAACCTGCGTGTGGAGGAGCGCCATAGCAGAATGCATTGTACATCGCAGGAAATTTGGATTTGACGACATCTTCACCAAGACCTGCCAAAGCAAATGCTTGTACCATGATCTCCGGATCGTGATTACGAACCGCTCCGGAGCACAGTTCCACCCCATTGCACACAAGATCATATTGATACGCCAAGATAGAAAGAGGATCTTGATGACTCAGCGCATCCGCTCCACCTTGCGGCATAGAGAAAGGATTGTGGCAAAAATCAATGGTTCCTGATTCTTCGCCAATTTCGTACATCGGGAAATCTACGATCCAACAAAATTCATATACTTCTTTGTGCATATGAGAGGGAGCCGCATTGCCAAGAAGTCTGCGATAGACACCGGCAGCTTTCGTAGCCAGATCGCGTGTACCACCTGTAACGCCTACGAAATCGCCTTTTTGAATAGAAAGCTTCTCTGTAATAAGGTCTTTTTGCTCCTGTAAAAACTTGGAGATCCCACCGATCAAATTGCCCTCTTCGTCCATACGGAACCAATAAACCTTCTGCCCGGTTTCTACTTCCACATCGGCGCACATCTTATCGATCTGTTTTCTTGTGGGAGCGTAACCACTTACCACGATTGCCTTGATTGCCGTATTGCTGTCCATGTCTTGCGCAAAGGCAGGGAATCCACAATCGCGAAGTACTGCGGTGGCATCTTGCAGTACCAAATCAATTCGCAAATCAGGCTTATCTGAGCCGTATTTGTCCATAGCATCTCGATAGGAAATACGCCGGAAAGGAACCTCGGCTTTCGTATGATAGATACCATACTTCTCAAATACCGGAGGCATCACGTTTTCCAATATCGCGAACACATCTTCTTGCGTCGCGAAAGCCATTTCCATATCCAACTGATAAAATTCTCCGGGGGATCGATCCGCACGTCCATCTTCATCTCGGAAACAAGGCGCGACTTGAAAATATCGATCAATACCGGAAGTCATCAATAGCTGCTTGAATTGTTGCGGAGATTGGGGTAACGCATAAAATTTACCCGGATGGTTTCTGGACGGAACCAGATAGTCTCTGGCACCTTCCGGAGAAGAGCAAGTCAAGATAGGAGTGGTGATCTCCATAAAATGATGTTCGCTCATACGTGAACGCAGCTCGGTGAATACTTGAGAGCGTAAGATGATTTGATCTTTCACCACAGGATTGCGTAGATCCAGATATCGATATTTCAAACGAGTACTTTCCGCAGCTTCTTTGGAACGATTGATTTCAAAGGGGAGCTCCGCGTAGTGGCAGAGCCCCAAAAGTGTCAATTCACTTGGAACAACCTCAATCTCGCCGGTGGGGAGAGCGGTGCTTTTGTTGCTGCGTTCTCGTACGACTCCGGTGATAGAGAGGGTAGATTCTGTATTGATCGAAGCTAAGCGTGTCATCATTTCTTCGGTTTCGATGACGATTTGGGTCTTCCCATAAAAATCGCGCAAGATCAAAAAGCCTAGATTCTTGCTGACCCTGCGCAGATTCTCATACCATCCCGCCAATACTACCGTCTGACCGACATCGCCAAGCCGTAGCTCATTGCAATGGTGTGTTCGTGATTGTACCATATGATGTATCCTCGTTTCCGTAAAATTTGTGTTTGACAAGAACGAAGTCACCATAGCATATTTCAGAGATGGCTGTCAAGATGGGGAAATTGAAGTCAGTCGCCGCGCATATAGCTTTTTAGCTTCTTGATGATCACTTTAAAACACTCTTGAAGACCAAGCAGAACAAAAAAGCCACCGATTCCGTAGGCAATGTACCATCCAAAGCCCGGTTTGCTTGGACGCTCGCGCACGATGACTTGGGACTCATCCGGAGTGCGGAGAATAGGAATTTCTTCACCAATTTGATCAGAAAAGCTCCGATCGGAGACATCCCAAAATTCTATTTCTTCGCCAGACTGCGACGTGTAAATCAGGGTGAGTCTCCAACTGGGATCCCATTCGTCGTCAGAATCGTAACTGCCAACATCTTCAGTCTTTCGTAAGACAGCCACATCGTCTATCCATGTTAAACGGATTTCTTCTTGAGACCGCAAGAGCCATGTTGTGACGAGGATACACACTGCTCCAATGATGATGCTCAATATCCCGGCAGACATACTTGGCTTCCGCTCGATCTTTTCTTTTTTGTTTGCCGATGTGGAGGGTTCGTTAGTGGTATCTGCCGGTGAGTTCACGGTTGCGTCCGTGGATGGTGACGAGGACGAGCTGTTATCATTATCCATTATTTACTCCCATCTGCGTGCCTCAAGCGCGCAATCTTATTAAGACGGTTGAAAGTTCGGTGATTATTCCTGCTTAGTTAAAATATTCCACTATTTTAGTTCTTCGATCAATGTTTAATTTTGCAAAAATACGCGTGACTAGTTTTTTGACATATGGCTCAGAGTAATAGAGCTGCGCCATAATCTCTTTGTTCGAATACCCCTTGGCGATCAATCGTACCACCTTCAATTCTACGTTCGTGAGAGGTTCCGCAAGTGCGGCAAGTTTTTCTTCATTCAAAACGCCTCGTTCTCCATTTTCGCGATCGTCGTCTATATGCGCTTTAATCCGTGCACATAAGATGTCGCGATTAAATGGTTTTCGAACAAAATCTTTGGCACCAAGCTCAAATCCATGAAGCTCATTTTGTGTGTCTGTCATCGCTGTCAATAAGATAACAGGGATACGGGCAGTTTCGGGTCTTTCGATCAAACGAGCCAAAACTTGAAAACCATCCATCTGTGGCATATCGATATCAAGTAGAATGAGCCTTGGCGGTAAGTCGACCATGAGCATGGTAAGCGCATCTTGTCCGGATGCCGCTGTATGTACCTCATAGGTAGATTCCAGAATTTTAGTGGCCATTTTACGCATCGGTAGATCGTCATCGACGACTAGTATCTTTGGCTTTATCACCTAGCCGCACCTCCATTTCCTTCAATACTTCTATGACCTGTTGCCATTCAAAATACAAAATCGGTAACAACAAACGAATGAATTCCTTGTGCGTGTCATCTGATGTTGCGCGGGCATGAAGCAAAAGTTTACATTGTTGCTCGATACGCGCTGCAGTGGTAGAGAGACCATTCGCTCCGATTTGTGCAGCTCTGCCTTTGAGCGAGTGTGTTTTGTGTCTGAGCTCTTGATAATCGTCAGTGGCAAAAGCACTCTCCAGTTCTTTACGTTCGCCTAGGTACCCTTCCGAAAAGATTTCGGCAAACTGTCGATATTGCGTCATATCACCGCTAAGATATTCTAGTCCGTCGTCTAAGTCTATGCCGGAATTACCCAGTAAATCAGCGATTCTTTCCAGACCATTTGTATGATACTCATTTAGCGTATCTGAAGTGACCATACAGATTTTATCTTTCGGTAACAGATCGAGCAGTGCGCTAAATAGTTCAGATAAAGACACCGGCTTGGAAATGTAGCGCGTAAAACCGGAATTTTGAAGCGTTTCGCGTGTTTCGGCGAGCACATTCGCCGTTACCACGATCACAGGTGTCTGAAAACCTTTTAACGCTTGTAATCGCTTTAAAGTCTCTATCCCATCCATCTGAGGCATCATGTAATCCATCAAGATCACGTCGTAGTGCTTTTCCTGTACTTGACGGATGCAGTCCTCTCCGCTAAGGGCAGTATCGATGAGTATTTCCGTATTTGAAAGCATCTCGCATAGAAGCTTTAGATTGGCCGGATGGTCGTCTGTGACAAGAATCCGCGCTCCGAGCGCGGTGAACATTGACAGAGTTTGAGATTCTTTGACATAACCGGTTTGGCTTGCAAGTGCAATCTGCTGCGGAACCGTTAAGGTGAACGTGCTGCCGATCCCCTTCTTGCTATTGACCGAAACAGAACCATTCATCATCTCTGCCAGTTCCTTTGAAATCGCGAGACCCAGACCGCTCCCCTCAATCTTTTTGGTATTGTCGTCCTCAATTCTCGTAAAAGGGTTGAATAAGTAGGGCAATTTGTCCATATCAACACCGATTCCGGTGTCAATCACGGACAATTTCAAAAGAATCACATTCGTAAGTTCGCTTTCCGCCGTTGAAACATTTAATGTGATGCTGCCCTTTGGCGTGTATTTGGCGGCATTCGAGAGAAAATTGGTTACGATTCTTAATATATGCTCTTCGTCGCCCGTTAGCGTCTTTGGGAGGATGTCGTTCATATCCAAAAAGAAAGCCAACGAATATTTTGCTGCCAAAGCGCGACCTATGGTCGAAAGTCTATTGATCAGATTTTCGGAATCGTAATGATGCAGGGATAAGGTGAATTTACTTTGCTCGATTTTTGACACGTCAAGGATATTGTTGATCAACGACAGAAGGGTTTTCCCGGATTCTGAGATCTCGCGGCTGTACATTGCGATTTTGTCAGATCGACAGTCTCGTCGGATAAGCTCATTCTTACCCAATATGATATTGATCGGCGTACGAATTTCATGACTCATCGTGGCTAAAAATTGGCTCTTCGCACGATTGGCTTGTAACGCTTGCGTACGAGCTGCTTCCAGTTCGATTTGCTGACGGCGAAACATTCGTATATGAAGAAAGAGTGAAATGGAAAGCGCGATACTCACAAGGATAAAAGAAGACAGCGTATCCATAAAAGTCTCTCGTCGACTTTCGGGATTGCCCAAAAGCGCGGGATGCAAATACGCGATTACAAACATCACCGAGTACACAATAAGCTCAAAGAATGGAATCAATATGCCCCAAATACCGTCAAGCATAAACACTGTGAAAAGAATGGCGAAAACAAAAAAGAGCGGCATCTCTCCAAAGTTTCCACCGGCACCGAAAAATAGAGAAGGAAGTACCACCAAAAAAATACAAAAAATTGTGATGAAGTAGCAAACACGGTATTTACCGGTTGTCACAGAAAAAAACAGTAGAAAGATCGATAATAAACATGAAAAAAGTGAAATCAGCGTGCTGCCTGCGCCATACTGTCTGATGACCGCGTAGATCGTGACAACCCCGCTGATTCCGATACCAGCAAGCGCCAATATATGAAACAGGCGCTCGCGCAGATCCAGTTTTTTATCGAAGAACTTCCTTAATATAAATCTCATTATCATCTCAATCAGTAAGTAAAATCGTTAACGGTTTATCGACCTAGAGTCATGCTATCATAGACAGTACGGAAGGTCAACGTACGAGGTGTCAGAATTGTAACTCATGTTGGGTTACTACTTACTATTCACGCGTTCGCCGATCTAGTTTATAGCCAATCGAAGCACAGAACCGCACAGAGCCGAGGGGAGTTTTGGGTGTTATACGTTCTGTGGAGATGAGACCAAGGGAAAATGAGCGCTTGCTTGTGCGCGCATTTTCCCTG
>JAISHZ010000184.1 GCA_031262285.1 Lachnospiraceae bacterium
GTGCGCGCATTTTCACTGTTCTGGGCTCATCGGAACGCTCAGAGAGTCTAACACCCCAAATGCCTCTCGGCTCTGTGCGGTTCGTCCGGGACACATTTCTTTTAACCGTAGATCGGCGAACCCGTGAATTGTAACCAATCTATGCCAAAACAAAAGGAACCCTTCCCACACGCTTTACATACCTTGATAGTAAGAGTAAGATAGGCAGGAAACCAAGTGTACCAGAGGAATCGCGCCGTCTCGTACGCGCATAAATGGGCTTTTGACAGGAATCCGAACTATTTGGACTTCTCCCAAATAGGAGGGGATTGTACCAATTTCATCTCGCAGTGTCTCTTTGCGGGAGGCATCCCTATGATGTACCAAAAAGATCTTGGGTGGTACTATACATCATCTTATCGGCGAGCTCCCGCGTGGACATCTGTTCAATACTTGTACCAGTTCATGCGCAGTCACAAAACCCCCGGTCCTCGTGCCGATGAAGTCAGTTTGGAAGATCTGGAAGTCGGGGATGTCATACAATTGGCGTTTGGAGGCGGTGGATTTGCTCATTCCTTATTCGTGGTAGAAAAGCAAGGGAATCAAGCACAAGATATCCTCATTGCCACCCACTCACAAGACAGTGATTATCGTGCGCTCTCGACATACGAAAATGTGAGTCAATATCGGTATTTGAAAATAATGAATGAATAGTGTTGCTATGAACGCTAAATGCGTGATTCGTAACAAAGAATAAACAAGGAGTTTTATGAAAATAAACGAAAAAATCAACCAAAAACTGAATACCTTTTTAAATGGTGGCATCAAAAACAATTTCGATACGATTTCTCGTTTTTATCAAGGCGACCGAAAAGGACAATCTTTTCTCTTGAAAGCCTTGCTGGCTATGCGCAAAAGCCAAAAAACGCGAGATCGTCATGAAAAAGAAGGTTTGCACGTGCCGCCATTTTTGATCGCGAGTATTGCAACTGAATGTAATTTGCATTGTAAAGGTTGTTATGCATGGGCAACCGGCGGTTGTGAAGAAGAAGGTGTGGTATCACAAAGCGTGCATGAAGAATTAGAGCCTATGCAACCGTCTGATTGGGGCAAATTATTTTATGAAGCACAGGAACTCGGGGTATCGTTTATCTTGTTAGCAGGTGGCGAGCCGCTTCTTCGTCGCGATATATTAGATGAAGCTGCGGACACTAAGGGAATCATCTTTCCGATCTTTACCAACGCAACGCTCATTGATAAATGGTATGTCAATTATTTTGATGCACATCGCAATCTAATCCCGGTCGTCAGCATTGAAGGAAATGATGAAATGACGGATGCCAGACGCGGCGCAGGGGTATCTGCTATGATTCATGACGCGGTCGCTTTGATGAGACAAAAGAATCTGTTGTATGGGGTTTCGATAACGGTGACTTCCAAGAATGTTGAAGCTGTATTGAAAGAGGAATTTGTCGAGCGACTGCGCGAGGACGGTTGTGGTTTGGTCTTCTTTATCGAATATGTTCCGGCACAAGAGGGAACACAGGATCTTGTCTTATCGGGAGAGGATCAGACACGGTTACGTGAGCGAGTCATCGCGTTACGAGAGGAGAATCGAAGTCTCGGCATGATATTGCTTTCTTTCCCGGGGGATGAAAAAGCGATGGGTGGCTGTTTGGCTGCCGGAAAAGGATTTTTCCATATTAACAGTCTCGGCGCGGCAGAGCCTTGCCCCTTCTCTCCCTATTCAGTAGATAATATTCGGAATACCTCTTTGGCGGATATTTTGCGGTCTAAGTTTTTTCAGAAGGTAAGGTCGATCAGCGAACAGGATGAAACAACATCCGGCGGCGGTTGCGCTTTGTTTCGCAATAGAGACGTGGTAGAGAAGTTGCAGTTAGGGGAGGAATCAAAGAAGTAACGATCTATTTCTCAAACAAATCCGAATGGCTGCCGGTTCGTTTCATAACCGTAGATTAGCAGCCAATCGGGTGCGATATGGCACTCTCTATATCCGTCCCAGTTTCCAGTTAAGATATGATCTCTTTTCGATTCGGGTAAAGGGGTTAGGTATAGCAAGTTCATTCTCTAATATCCTCATCTTCTACTTTTAAATCAAATAAAGCTGAATTAACAGGCTTTCCCTTAATTCCTTTCCCCTTGCTATTCTCCATATCAATCAAAGCAGCCAAAGTATCAGCGTTATACTGTGGCAATTTTAAATCGAAAGGTAAGCCTCCTTGAAGAATTGATTGGTGCAAGAACATATTAAAGTCATCTGACATCGTAATGCCAAGTTGTTGGAATATGGCCATAGAATGTGCTTTCGTCTGATCATTGGTTCGTAATTGTATCGTTGGCATAGGTTGCACCTCATCTATATCTATGTTAACTCATTTCAGATACCAAGATCTGTGCACGATTTTGTATATTTGCAGCTGTTTCTTCCTCTGTCTTTCCCTGTGTTAGATAAACTTGGATTTCCTCTCCTATAATCTGCAAAAGTGCTTGACCGGTACCATAATTCATTTCGGCAACTTTAGCCGTCTCAATTAATTGCTTTATAGCATCCACATCTTCTTGGGTAGTAGGACGAACAGAGTTCCATTCTGCGATTGCTGGGTCTACATAAGCAGTTCCGGCTAATTCAGCTGCAAATATTTCTTCCAAACTCTGA
>JAISHZ010000213.1 GCA_031262285.1 Lachnospiraceae bacterium
GTTCGGCTTCCAACCGGCTCGCCCGTTTCTAGGTAGTTTCGGATAATGGCTTGCAAAATTTTGGTTTTTCGATCATCCAATTGCATGTCGCCACTCCTTCTTTGGTTGTTAGCACTCACCTTGATGGAGTGCTAACATCTCTTCACTTAAAATATCACTTACGTTTCTTATTGTCAACACTTTTTAGTAAAAAATATTCATGCATCGTTGGTTTTTGTTATATGGTTATGAGGACGAAGGGTGCTTATGTGAGGACGAAGGGCGCTTACGCGAAAACAGACCGGCAGCTCTTCCTTTCGCTCACGCTGCGGGAAGATCGGGAAATCACGAATTTCTCCACACGGTTTCTATGACGGTCGGGTCGGGTTCGATGCGCATCCATGCGCAACGAACCCTGCTGGTGCCTTCAAAGACTGCTTGCAGTCTTTCTGGAACCCAGCACCCTAGGTTTTCGTTTGGAGAAATTCGGACTTCCCTAATCTTCCCGCAGAGTTCGTTCAAGAAAGACAGCCGGTCTGTTCTCGCGTAAGCGCCCTTCTTTGTTCATCCATAATTAACTTAAGGGATAATGAGTAATCAGAAACTGGTCATGGAGCAGACGCGTGCGTCAACACTGCAACAAAAAAGCGAGGAATGGGTATCATTTTAATATGAAAGTATATGTGAACTAAACTCGCAACTTGAATTGGCGCACGACAGTATTTAGCGTCTCTGACTGTGCGAAGAGTTCTTCGCTAATCGCGGAGCTTTCTTCTGCTGTAGCTGAAGTATCCTGAACCACAGCGGAAATCTGCTCGATGACTTTATTCACATCAACCATAGAACCGGCTTGCTTTTCAGATGATTGTTTCACTTCTTCTATCATGAGCACAATGTTGTTCACATCGTGAATGACGGATTGAAGAGAAGCGGATGTATCTTCCACAATAGTATTTCCTTTGGTGATCTCATCTACGGCGGTCTGTATCAAAGTTCTGGTATTGGTGGATGCGTTAGCACTTTGTGCTGCTAATTGACGAATCTCATCTGCCACTACCGCAAATCCTCTACCAGCTTCTCCTGCTCTGGCTGCTTCGATAGCCGCATTCAAGGACAAGAGGTTGGTTTGAGAAGCAATTTCTTCTATCGTATTGATAATCTCTTGAATCTGACTGCTGGTCTTGCTGATATTTTCCATGGCCAGCACCATTTTTTGCATATGTTGCTGGCTACCCATGGCTTCTTCGCCGACTTTTCTGGCTTCCTCGGCTGCTTGTCCGGTCTTCTTGGAATCGGCATTTACCTGATCACTAAGTTCTGCCATGGTAGCGGTCAACTCTTCTATACTTCCGGCCTGATCCGTCGCGCCACCGGCAAGGGTTTGAGCGCCCTGAGACATATTCTGTGCACCGGCTTGCACTTGGGAAGCCGACTCCTGAATATTATGTAATGTTTCGCTAAGTTTGATTCGTAAGTCTCGCATAGCCAGGAGAATCGGTTTGTAATCTCCAACATAACTCCCCTCCGCTTTGGTGTGAACGGTAAAATCTCCAGTCGCCATGGTTCCCAAACAATAGCTGACATCCGGAATGATTTTCTTAAACATACCAACTACTTTAGCAAAACTACCGGCCAAATCACCTAACTCGTCCTTAGACACATAGGTGATATGTACATCTAAATTACCATTTGCCAGCTCGTCCGCCGCTTTTGCCATTTCGGTTATCGGTGCCTTGAGCAACTTGGTAATCGTCATCGCAAAGTATAGTGTTAACAAAATGCTGAATGCCACGACAGCAATCACGATCAAAGCAACCACGACTTTAATCAGGTTCGAATCTGCAAGATTATCATCGGCATTGGTCTGCGCAAAAACTCCCAATTCATTCGCAGCATCAACAACTTCATCACAAATTGGCACAAACTCTAACGTAATAATCTCTTGCGCCAACTCATTGCTTTCTTCCGTATTAATCTCAAGCTGCTCCGTAAACCTCTCCCGAATTGGTACTGCCTGTGAAAAAAGCGCATTGATTTGATTCAGCAACTCAGTAGCAGAAGAGTTTTCTTGTAAGTACGTTAAATCTGTTTTTATAATTTCTTCCCATTCGTATATCTCATTGATGCTATTTGTGGTAGTAGTCATATCATCCGTACTCGTAGCCATTAAAGCACTTTTAATGACTCGTTGCACACCAATACGTATTTCTGCTACTTTTTGTGTGTTTTGATAAGGAGTATCATAAAAAGATTGAATCTCCCCGCCGACCATCATCAGACCGGTAATAGATCCTACTGCAGTTATGACCAACAGCGCGATAATAACGGTAAAGACAAATAATAATTTCTTGCTGATTTTGAAATTCTTGAGCTTTTCTTTCACGAAGATCCTCCTCCATTTAATTTTAATCGCTAATACACATCATTAGCTTGTTCATTAGGTTATAGAAATCCTATCATTTTCTCGCATATAACACAAGTGTTTCTGTTTGTCTAATTTTGTCTCTTTATGTCTTAACATGCCATTGTTTTTCGATTTGATCTTTAATAGATGTTCATGCCATACTACATTTGCCTTCATGGTATCTTGCATTGCATCGACACAGCGCGAATTTGTGGGTATAATGTGAAAAGCAAAAACCGCTTTTCACTTCTGATGAGATTCCCGCAAAGCGGGCGAAAATCACCACCATTCATATATCAACCTGTGGTTGATCGATTTGGAAATGTTTAAACCATACTTTATGGGATTTGAACACATCCTCTGTTAGTATCGGATTATCAAAAAACAAAGGAGTAACCCATGTTAACGAAAAAAGGAGTAAACACCATGTTGGACAACTATCAAGTTGGAAATCGGATTTCATTACTACGCCGCGAAAAAGGACTGACGGGAGAAAAGTTCGCAGAAGCGCTTGGCGTTACACCTCAAGCCGTTTCGAAATGGGAAAACGGAAAATGCTTGCCGGAAACAACCCTACTTCCGGCTATTGCAAAGCTGCTCGATGCG
>JAISHZ010000264.1 GCA_031262285.1 Lachnospiraceae bacterium
TTGGTTTCTTGTGGTTGGCTCCGTATATGTCGATGGTTCGTGCAAATTTCTATTTGGATCTTATTCGTCATGCCGAATCCACTTCAGATAAGCATTGATAAACAGATCAATTCCGCCATTCAATACCCCATCTGCATTACTGTTCTCTGTATCCGTCCTGTGATCCTTTACCATCGTATAGGGTTGCAGGAAATACGAACGGATTTGATTACCCCATCCGATTTCTTTAATTTCTCCTCGAATGTCTGACAATTTCTCTACATTGGCTTCTTTTTTGAGCAGATATAGTTTTGCTTTTAACATCTGCATCGCCTTGTCTTTGTTTTGAAACTGACTTCTTTCATTTTGGCATTGTACTACGGTTCCCGTGGGGATATGCGTGATTCTGATAGCAGAGGAGGTCTTGTTAATGTGCTGACCGCCGGCTCCACTGCTTCGATACGTATCAATACGCAGATCCTTTTCGTCCACATCTACTTCCAAGTCTTGTGTCAATTCAGGCATGACATCCAGTGAGACAAAGGATGTCTGTCGCTTTCCTTGGGCATTAAACGGAGAGATACGCACTAAGCGGTGTACTCCTTTTTCTGATTTTAAGTACCCATAGGCATTTTCACCATTGATTTGGAATGTAACCGACTTGATCCCCGCTTCTTCTCCGTCTAGGTAGTCTAAGACTTCCAAAGCAAATCCTTTGCGCTGAGCCCACATACCGTACATCCGATAAAGCATACCGCACCAATCACAACTCTCTGTCCCTCCGGCTCCTGCATTTAGCTTTAGGATAGCGTTATTTTTGTCGTATTCGCCGGAAAGCAGCGTACTTATCCGCAAGGTTTCAAACTGTTCGCGGAAGGTCTCCAGTTCTGTCGTTACCTCTGTCAGCAATGCCGAGTCGTTTTCTTCTTGCATGATTTCTATGAGACCCAACATTTCTTCAAAGCTTGATTCAAGTGTCTTAATGGTACCGATTGTTCCTCTTAAACTTTTTAACTCTCTCATCTTGCTGTTCGCATACTCCGGGCGATCCCAAAATCCGGGTGCCTCCGATTCGCGTTCGATCTCTTCTGCTCTAGCTTCCTTTTGTGCTAAGTTAAAGTGAATCCCTCACTTCCGCTAAAGGATGTTCATAGGCCAGAATTTCTGTTTTCATCTGATCCAGTTCTACCACTTAACGTCACCTTCTTTCTATAATGTGATTTATGAGAAGCTGCAAAGCAGATTCTCATAAAAGGCGCTGTACTTTGCGCCGTTAATCGATTATAGGAACACGATTTTAGCTCCTATAATATGATTTTAATGAGTATGTTGCTATTAAAATGTGTAATGCTCTATTTTCTGCCGTGGCATTGTTTGTACTTTTTGCCACTACCGCATGGACAAGGGTCATTGGGATAAACTTTTGCATTCGCACGCTTTTTCGGTGCACGTACAGAAGTGTCATCTTTGTTGGTACCTGTTACTTTCACGACTTCTTCGCGTTCTACTCTCTGTTCGATCTGTATATGATACAGCGCGCGTATGGTATCTTCTCGAATGCTTTGCGTCATAGAATCAAACATTTCATATCCGCTCATCTTGTATTCCACAAGCGGGTCGCGCTGCCCATATGCTTGCAATCCGATACCTTGTCGCAATTGATCCATGTCGTCGATATGATCCATCCATTTTCGATCGATCATCCGTAAAAGTGCGTTGCGTTCGAGTTCTCTCATTGCTTCCGCGCTTGGGAACTCTTCTTCCTTTTCTTCGTACTTTTTGTATGCTTCTTCTTTGAGCTGTTGTTTCAGACTAGCTTTTTTGGGTTTTGTGATTCTTTCGAGGGCAATCTGCTCTAAAGGTATGATTGGCAAAAGCAATCGATTTAATTCCTCTAAATTCCACTCGCTCTCTTCCACATCGTCAGCGATACACATATCTACGCTGTTTTCGATAATGTCTGTGATCATCTTCAAGATGACATCTCGCATACTTTCGCCGTTGAGTACACGCCTGCGTTCGTCGTAAATAATCTCTCTTTGTTCACTCATGACGCGGTCATATTCAAGCAAATTTTTGCGAATGCCATAGTTATTGTTTTCTATCTTCTTTTGGGCGTTTTCAATGGCGTTGGTCAACATCTTGTGTTCGATCTCTTGCCCTTCGGGAATCCCCAGAGTTGTGAACATATTGATCAATCGTTCTGATCCGAACAGTCGCATGACATCATCTTGTAAGGAAATATAAAATCTGGAATCTCCCGGATCGCCTTGGCGACCGCTTCGACCGCGCAGCTGATTGTCAATTCGCCTTGATTCATGGCGTTCTGTCCCGATGATCTTGAGCCCTCCCGCAGCTTTTGCTTGATCATCAAGCTTGATATCGGTTCCACGTCCTGCCATATTGGTCGCAATCGTCACGGAACCATGCATTCCCGCATTTGCCACAATCTCAGCTTCCATTTCATGGAACTTCGCATTGAGCACTTTGTGCTCTATGCGTCGTTTCGTCAGTAGACGACTAATCTCTTCACTGGCATCAATCGTAATCGTACCGACAAGAATGGGTTGATCCTTCTGATGCGCTTCATCAACCGCTTGAATAATGGCTTCTAACTTTTCCTTTTTGGTCTTATATACGGCGTCTTGTGCATCAATCCTTTTTATCGGTGCATTGGTCGGGATCTCGATGACATCCATTCCATAAATCTCTCGAAATTCTTTTTCTTCAGTCAGTGCGGTACCTGTCATCCCGCATTTCATGTCAAATAGATTAAAAAAGTTCTGGAAGGTAATGGTCGCTAATGTTTTGCTCTCTCTTTTGACCTTCACCTTTTCTTTGGCTTCAATCGCTTGATGTAAGCCATCGGAATACCGTCTTCCCGGCATAATACGTCCGGTAAATTCATCAACGATGAGCACTTGTTCGTCTTTCACGACATAATCTTGGTCACGGAACATGAGATTGTGCGCACGTAATGCCAATATTACATTGTGTTGTATCTCCAAGTTTTCTGCGTCTGCGTAATTATCAATATGGAAAAACCGCTCCACCTTTTCAACACCCTGTGCGGTAAGAGTCACAGTCTTTTCCTTTTCATTGACCAAGAAATCACCGTCTTCTTCTTGTGTTAGTCCCATGATGGCATCCATCTTGGAGAGTTCTTTCACATCACTACCGCGTTTGAGTTGTCTTGCCAGTAGATCGCACATATCATAAAGCGCTGTTGATTTGCCGCTTTGCCCGGAAATGATCAGTGGCGTCCTGGCTTCGTCGATTAAAACCGAGTCACACTCATCGATAATCGCAAAATGCAGACCGCGCAAAACAAGCAATTCTTTATAGATCGCCATATTGTCTCGCAAATAATCAAAGCCTAATTCATTATTCGTAACATAGGTAATATCGCAGGCATAGGCTTCTCTTCGTTCATCAGGTGTCATACTGTTTAGCACGACGCCGACTTTGAGTCCCAAAAATTCATGTACTTGACCCATCCATTCTTTGTCACGTT
>JAISHZ010000072.1 GCA_031262285.1 Lachnospiraceae bacterium
ACAGCCGACACATGTGGTTGGTTTTGCTACTAGTAAACCCGAAGCCATCACCCTGGTAGAAAAAATCGTTCGAGATTGTTATGTAAAAAGAGGGGATTGTTCACTAAAGGAGTATTTTCTATGATAGCCATTCTGCTCAAAGTACTTTGGTGGCTTGGTGTCATCATCTTGACGATTATAGTGACTTTACTCGTGCTAATACTTCTGGTTCTGTTTGTTCCGATCCGCTACAAAGTAGTAGGCACAATAAAACCGGACATCAAAAAAAGCGAAGTTGGTATACGAATCCGGTGGCTCTTTGTCGTGTATCGATTGCTGCTACGCCCCGAAGGAAAGAAAGCTTCGATTCTGGGAATTCGTCTTCATCCGAAACGAACAAGAAAACCACGCAGACCGCACCAAAATACATCAAAGGACAAACAAAATCCGTTGGACGAGCAAGCAGGTGATGTAATACAACTTAGCGAACTTGTACATGATATAGAGCATGAAGAGGTAACGACCGGTAACGATATGGCGCCTGACAACGATATGGCGACCGGTAGCGATATAACGAACGCTAACAATAATGAGCGTTCGAACTTCCGAAAATATGTGAAGAAAGCAGCGTGGTTTAAAGAAACCCTGTCACAAGATGACACGAAGCGTGTATTCCGTAAACTTATGCGCGAATTGAAACGTCTTTTTAAAGCGATTTGTCCCAGAACCCTACGAGGCGAATTAACCTTTGGTACGGGAGCACCGGATACAACCGGTTTAGCATATGGAACATGCGCCATCGCGACACAACAGTTTTTCCCCGCCCTGCGTGTGTATCCGGATTTTGATCAAGCTATACTCAAGGGATCGCTTCGTATTACGGGTTGTATCAGGACTCAGGCCGTGGTCGGTAGTATATTTCGCATCATCATCGACAAAGAAACCAGGAAGGTCATTCGTCAATTAAAAAGAGAGGATACATGATGGCAGACAAACAGCAACACAAGAGCAATGAATTCCAATCAGTGGTTGAATCACTTATGAAAGGGATGGATACAGTTTTATCAACCAAGACGGTGGTGGGTGAAGCAATAAAGGTTGATAATACGATTATTATGCCACTGGTAGATATTTCCTTTGGCGTAGCCGCCGGTTCGTCTGACAAAGCGGAAAAAGGCTCCGTCTCGGGTGTCGGTGGTCTTGGCGGTAAGGTTACCCCAAGCGCTGTTTTGGTGATCAAAGACGGAACAACGAAATTAGTCAATATCCGTAATCAAGACGCAACGACGAAAATATTAGACATGATACCGGATTTAGTGGATAAATTTACGAGAAAGAAACCGGATATGCCCTCCGACAAAGATATATGCGATGCGGCTTTTCCGGAGGAAGAAATCCAAAACCGGGAATCATAAATATTTGGTTCATTTTTGATTTGTCCTTGCATAGGATAAGATAAGAATATACAAGGTTACGGCTTGGCGGATATGAAGCTCAAACGCATACTTGGTCTAATTATTTTTTTTGTAGCGATTGGTATGCTCTTAATGGTACTCATAAACAATCGATTGATCGGGTTGGTGATCATTTCCGGCTTGCTTTTTTTGGGTTATAATTGCTTCTGTAGTGGCTAATATATGAAGATACCGGTGTCGAAAGGTCATGTTTTGGCCACAACTCGTAGGTATCGGCTTTCGACACTCATGTTTTTTGGCGAGGATTCGAAGAACAATACGATGATTGACTGGGAAGAAATTTTAGATGCACGAACCGATGATGATTTAAAAAAAGCCAAGCTATGGCTCTTTAATGAAAATGTACGCTTGGAGCGCGAAAAGGAAGAAATCCAACAAATGCAGAATCGCTTTATGCGTGAAAGAGCAGAGTTTCGTGAAGAGCTTGAGATGTTATCCATGAACAATGCGATGGAAAAGAAGCGTCTCAAAGATGAAAGCCAACTTTTTGATCAAAAAATGGAGATCTTAAAAAAGGGATTTCGGATGCTCGATGAAGACCGTAAAGCATTCGAACGTGAAAAAGAGCAGTTTGAGAAGCAACGCATGTGGGCTCAGGAACAATTGGGTAGTGCACAGAACACAGCCAGCCGACTTTTTGAGAGTGCGAACGGTTCGCCATTTGCAGTTCGTAAGCGTTACCGTGACTTGGTTAAAATCTTCCATCCTGATAATTTGTGCGGAGATGATGAATTGATCCAATACATCAATGACGAATATGAGCAAATGATGAGAGATGAATGATTTGAACAATCAAAAAGCGCTACCATAGAGGTAACGCATTTTTTGAATGATTCATCAAAACTTAAAAGTTTTTACCGACGCTCTACAGCACCGCTACGTAGACAACGCGTGCAAACATGCAGTCTTTTTGGTACGCCTTCTACTTTGCACTTGATCCTCATGACATTCGGCTTCCACATCGTGTTCGTTTTTCTATTAGAATGGCTTACATTATGTCCGAATTGGACACCCTTGCCACAAACATCACACTTCGCCATATTAACACCTCCCTATCTGTATTCAATTTCATTTATATCTGCTTGTACAGCAACGCTACGATTGTAGCAGATGAGATATCAAAATGCAAGAGGCAAAATAAAGGTTTTCTTTTTGGTGCTTAGATGGTAATATAGGGTGTATTTGCTTTTTGATATTTAGCTCTTTTCGTCAAAGGAGGGTTTCTATGAAAGGATCTTCAATTCGTACCGTTGTGGGAAGCATTTATATCGACAACGATGTGATTGCACAGTACGCCGGAAGTGTCGCGGTGGAATGCTTTGGAATCGTGGGAATGGCAGGCGTGAATATGAAAGACGGATTGGTTCGTCTGCTTAAGATGGACAGTCTGACCAGAGGGATTAGTGTGGCATTGAATGATGGGAAGCTTACCTTGGACTTTCACGTGATTGTCGCTTATGGTGTTAGTATTATTGCAGTGGCGGATAATTTGATCAGTAACGTAAAATATAAGGTTGAGGAATTTACCGTCATTGCCATAGAGAAGATCAACATCTATGTGGAAGGGGTTCGAGTTATTGATTAAGGAGGTAATCAGGTGGTTTCAAATACCGTAAACGCGGCAATGCTCGCGAAAATGCTGTTGGCGGGAGCCGCAAATCTGGAATTGAAAAAGGACTGGATTAACGAATTGAATGTTTTCCCTGTTCCG
>JAISHZ010000355.1 GCA_031262285.1 Lachnospiraceae bacterium
GAGACCATGTTCTGGACTCATCGGAACGCTCAGAGAGTCTAACACCAACCCTCCCGGCTCTGTGCGGTTCGTCCGGGATACATTGCCTTTGAATGTAGATCGGCGAACGCGTGAATCAATGTCATTACTTAAGGCTTTGAAGCATCACCAAGCTGAAAAAAGAGCTGATTCTGTGCCGTATTCCGTAGTTGGCAATTATATTCAGAAATCTTAAGTTAATGACATTGTGCGTGAATTGTAACTAAAATTTATCTCAGAATGCGGAAAAAGTTGAATAGATGTCCTTGAAATAATAATAGCACTCCGTTGGAGTGCTTCTACTAAAATTCGCAAAGTTTTTTGCTTTGCGAACGTTGTCCTTAAACTTCAATGTTAAGTGACACTCATATCGTACTTTATCTTATGAATTTTGTCAAGCGTTTTTTTGGAAAAATTTTAGATTGTTTTATTCGTGTCGAAGAATACAATATATTAAGACTTTTAGGCTTATATAGTCGTAGGGTGATTCCTTCATTTAATATGGAATCAGTCCCATGAAACCGCATGATATTCTTTCATTATCGCATTGATTCAGGTATTTTTTTGAAATACTTCTATAAGCCGTCAAAAAAACCGTCTATACACAGAAAGGGGAAGTTTGAAAGTAAGTGAACTTTCAAACTCCTTGATTGGTACGCGCGCCGTTGGCGCGCAGAGGGGAGCAAACATGAGAAAAGGAAACAATATTTATCATCGGAAAGATGGCAGGTGGGAAGCGCGATATCTATTTGCTTACGACGAAAATGGGAAACCTAAGTTCCGATATTTTTATGCCACAACATATTGCGAAGCAAAGAATAAACTTCAAAATCACATCCACAACTTTCCTACTGAGAGTAATCAGGATCAAGGCACAAATGCTTCCGTTTGCTTTCGTGATCTTGCGAACAACTGGTTAGTGAATGTGCGGTTGAAAGTCAAAACTTCTACTTATGTGCGATACCAAACCCAAACCGAAAAACATATTTTACCTTACTTCGGTAAAGTATCTCTCAAGAAAATCAGCACCGAAATGATAGAGGCTTTTGTGACAGCTTTATTGAATGAGTTATCACCAAAAACAACAGAGGACATTCTTGCAACATTAAAGAGCATACTCCGTTTCGGTAAAACAGATGCAAACCTTGATCTTAAGCGTATCCGTATCAAAAAAGACAAAACGCCTGTGCGAGTATTGAATCAATCTGAACAGAGTGTACTTTTGACATTCCTTATGAGGAATCCGACTGTATACAACATCGGGATTTTAATATGTTTGTACACGGGCATTCGCATCGGTGAATTATCCGCACTGCGTTGGGAAGATATCAACCTATATGAACAGACCCTCCATATTAGCAAAACAGTGCAACGAATACAGGAGCTAAATCCAACTGCCAACGAACGGACAAAAGTAATCATCACTTCACCAAAAAGTAAAGGTTCTGACAGACTCATCCCAATTCCGGAATTTTTGGCAGCTATTATAAATAGGGTGAAATTGGATACCGGATATTTTCTGACCGGGACAGAAAGTCCGATGGAACCGCGAACCATACAGAACCGTTTCAAAACTTGCTTGAAGGACGCAAACATGAATACAATGAATTTCCATATTTTGAGACATACATATGCGACAAGGTATGTAGAGGCAGGATTGGACATAAAGTCGCTAAGCGAATCTTTGGGTCACAGCACGACTAAAATCACATTAGATTTGTACGTCTACTCATCCATGGAACAAAAACAAAAAAATGCCGAACGGCTTGCTGTGTCTACTTTATCAGCCGTCAATCCAGCCGTCATCAATGCACTATGATATCTCGAATGATATGTTGTTTCATTACTTGGTTCGCAAAGCAAAAAACTTTGCGAAAAAGAAATGAATCAAATCGTCAACAAGCACACGTTTGAAACTAATCGCAACCTGGTTCGTTAGCGAATGCGTGGAACACATTGGCTCCGCTCTGTAACGTGCTAAATATCTTTAGCAGGCGAATGGGCGAAGCTTGACCCCTTATCGGACAAAGAGGTTATTCGGTCTCAATCTGAGTTTACTACCGATTGATGTACCGTAATTACCACATACGTTCACCTGATTGATATCGGAAGCGTATACATACTTTGAACCCGAATGGCGAAGCTTTGCCCAAAATCAGTAATTTTGATAGGAAACATGGGAAAAAGTATCGTGAGGGGATCGTATGAACAATGATGAAGGAAGAGGGTTGAATAAGAACTGGTATGTTCTTTTCACAAAAACAGGTTATGAAGATAGAGTTTTAATGCAAATGAAGAAGTGTTTCACACTAGAGGAAGTCTCTCCTTTTATTCCGAAATATGAATACTATCATAAGTATGCAAATAAAAAAGTACAAAAAGAATTCAAAGCAATGTTTCCAAGCTACATTTTTCTGGAAAGCAGCTGTGATAATAACGAATTCTATGATTTAACGCGAAGATTTATCCGCCACTTTGAAAATCCTTTGAAGCTTCTCAAGTACGGGAAATCGAGCGAAATGATCATGAGAGAGCAAGAAAAAGCTTTTTTGATGAGCTTATATAACGAGGAAAAATGTTTGTTGGCTTCCGTAGGATTTATAATAGGAGACCATATTATTATTACTGATGGTCCTTTGATGGGAAGGGAAAGTATTATTAGGAAAATAGATCGTTCTCGAAAAAGAGCGACTATTGAAATTGAAATGATGGGTCGTACCATCAAGGTATATGTTGGATTAGATATTTTGGAGAAGAGGACGCATAGGAACTTGGAAATTCTCGAAACATAGATCAAAAATATTGAGTGAAGATGGAGCAAATGGATATGGATTGTTCGCTATATTTGCCGAAACGGCTAAAGAACAATAAGTAAAAGATCAAATCTACAGGATAGCGATTTAACAAGTATGGATTGCTCATACCATAGATGATTGTGATGCGACGATTAAAAGAAATGCGCTACGCATGGTTCAAGAGGTATTAATGCGAATGTTTCCATGTTATATACTGTTGAAAACAGATAATGTCTTGGATTTATTTATTCGGATAAAGATACGGAATTGAACATTTTATCGAGATCCTACGGCTACAGAGTTATTTTCGAGAGATAGGACTATACGAGGTTTCAAAGTTAATTTATATGCTGGATGATGTAGACGTTATCGGACATTCGGATGTTTTTATTGAGGATGATCGAATAGTTGTTACCAGATGACCGTTACTTCATTATGACGGACTCATAAAGAAATTGATCGCCGAAAGCAGCGCGTCGCAGCAGTGTTTTTGTTGATTATGTAAAGCACTATATTGACTTGTCAGTTAATTTTGTTGAGAAGATGGACAGTGAGTAATCTAAAATAATTCCGTTTTTTCTAATAATTGGTGGCGTGAATCTGAAGTGCCTTTATATCCGCTATTCCCTTCAGAATCGTTTTAACAGATAAGGATTTGGCTGAGGTGGATGAATGAATTCTGCTCGCAAGAGAATAGCCGATATATTAGATCATAATACTTTTGACGAATTATGGTCTGATTTACACACATACAATTTCCTTGATTTCACAGGTTATGATGAAAAAATCGAAAAAGCAAAAGAAAAAAGCGGTGAAAATGAATCGGTTATAGCGGGTAGAGGCAAGATTAACGGAAACGATTGTGTAGTTGCGTTTTTTGTGCCGGAATTTATGATAGGCACTATGGGACTTGTCGCAGGAGAAAAAATTTCAAGAGCCTTTTTGTTGGCCTCCAAGAAAAGTCTTCCGGTTATAACTTTTTCGATTTCCGGGGGCGCGCGGATGCAGGAGAGTGTTGTGGCACTCACACAGATGGCAAAAACAGTTTCTGCGGTGTATGAGCATTCGCAAAAGAGACTTTTATATATTTCGGTGGTGTGTGACCCAACACTTGGCGGAGTCACCGCAAGCTTTGCGTCCCTTGCCGATATCATTATCGGTGAAAGCGGCGCAAGGTTCGGTTTCACAGGAAAGGGAATTATTGAAGAGACGACACGTGAACACCTCCCCGATGATTTTCAGACGGTGGAGTACGCTCAAAAATGTGGAATGGTTGATGTGGTTGTTGAAACTGATAATATGAGAGAAGTGCTCGGTAAATTATTGGCTTTACATCCGAATAGGAAAAGGGTGTGGTGCAGATGACAGCTACAGTTAATTCGAAACGCTTATCTCGACCGAACGCAGAGTATTTTATACAGAATTTGTTCCCGGACTTTGTAGAACAGCATGGAGACAGATTATTCGGCGATGATCCTGCAGTTAGAGGCGGCATTGCAACCCTTGACGGTATATCGGTTACAGTCATTGCACAAATGAATGGGCAGACAACAGAAGAACGATTGCGATATAACTTTTC
>JAISHZ010000368.1 GCA_031262285.1 Lachnospiraceae bacterium
GGGCAAGTTCTTGAAGATGTGTGCGTTCTGCGGAGATGAGACCATGCGCGATGAGTAGCCACTGCTACTCATTGCGCAGAATTGGGCTCATCGGAGCGCCCAGAGAGCCCACATCTGAAAGGACTTGCCCGCCCATCCATTCCGTCCGGTCAACCATGCCCTTACCGTCCGGTCAACCATGTCCTTGACCTCGTCTCGGCAACCGATAATTAAAAGTTGAAAAAGTTGTAACAATATTGTAAAATCTCTTTAATGTTTTGCCGCAACCCCAAACAAGGAGCTTTGGCGCATATGATTAAAGCGAACCAAAGAATCATTAATCAGATACGTGTCGTGATAGATGCTGTTCTGGTTGCCTTATCCTATATAATAGCGTATTATGTGAGGTTTTCGTTGTTTAAAGACAACACAACGCAAGTTGGTGTCCTTCCGGTGGGCGATTACTTTACAATGCTGCTTTTTATCATACCCTCCTATTGTGTCCTTTATTTTCGGTGTAACGTTTATACCCCCAAACGCACCATGCGACTTAGACATGAAATTGCCGATCTATTCAAAGCCAATACCATCGGCATCATGGGGATTATCGTAATTCTGTATGTCATCTTGGAAGAAATCAATGTATCACGATGGATGCTGGCATTGTTTTATGTTTTCAATCTATTCATTACAGCCGCTTCACGCATCGTACTAAGAAAACTCTTGCGTACATCACGCAAAAAAGGGTATAATCTGAAACATATTCTGCTCGTCGGCTATTCCCGTGCGGCAGAAGAATATATAGACCGCATCTTGGACAGCCCCCAGTGGGGATATGTTGTGTGCGGAATTCTGGATGAAAGAATCCCTCGCGGCACCCTATATAGAGGGGTGAAAGTGATTGGCACAATCGGAAATCTTCCATTTATACTGGAAGACAGCAAACTTGACGAAATCGCCATTACGCTTTCTTTGCCTGATTATGATTATTTAGAACAGACCGTCGGAATCTGCGAAAAATACGGAGTACACACGAAATTCATCCCGGATTATAACAGCCTCATCCCAACGAATCCCTACACAGAAGATTTGATGGGACTTCCCGTGATTCACATTCGGTATGTACCTTTGTCCAGTACGGCAAATCGCTTTGCAAAACGTCTCGTGGATTTGATCGGTGCAATACTCGGAATTGTGGTCACCTCACCGATTATGTTGCTTATGGCTATATTTATCAAAATGGACAGCAAAGGTCCAATCATTTTTCGCCAAGAAAGAGTAGGATACCACAAAAAATCTTTTCAAATGTACAAGTTTCGTAGTATGGAAATGCAACCCGGGTCGATCGAATGCAAATCTTGGACTGTGAAAGATGATCCGAGAGTGACTCCGATCGGGAAGTTTATGCGCCGTATGAGCATAGATGAGTTGCCACAGCTGTTTAATATTCTACGGGGTGATATGAGTCTGGTCGGACCAAGACCGGAGAGACCCCTTTTTGTGGAAAAGTTTCGGGAAGAAATTCCGCGTTACATGGTCAAGCACCAAGTCAGACCTGGGCTCACAGGTTGGGCGCAGGTCAATGGTCTTCGTGGAGACACATCGATCCGCAAACGCATTGACTATGATATCTATTATATTGAAAACTGGACGATGGGCTTTGATGTGAAGATCATCTGCAAAACCTTCTTAACCGGATTTATCAATAAGAACGCATACTGAAGGATGCCGGATCACCAATGAAACAAAACGCTAAAGAACGAGGTGAATGAAAATGGACCAAACGAACCAACCCATAAGTACAGCGAAAATGAACCACGACACACATAGTGCAAAAATACCCCAAAAGCAAAAACAAGCAAAAAAGACGAGGAAAATCATTTTACTTTGTATAGAATTGCTCATTTTGGCTGTGCTGGGGATCATACTCTACTTTATGCTCGTCCCAAAGGCTTCTGGAGAAGACGAACAAGGGAACCAATCGGCCAAAGAAGCGCAAATTGCAGAATCCATAGATCCCAGCGCTGTGGGGATTCCGACCGAGGTGGCGAACGACCCGGTTCGCCAAGCATATCGTAACATAGCCCTTTTTGGCGTCGATGTCAATCGCGAAGCCGATAATCCGCAGGATGCACTGATAAAAGGCTTTCGCAGCGACTCGATTATGATTGCAAGCATCAATCTTGATACCAAAGAAATCAAACTCGTCAGTGTTTTTCGTGATACATACCTAAACATTGGCGACGGCGATTACGCAAAGATCAACGGTGCATATCGCCTCGGAGGTGCCGAACAAGCGATCAAGGCGCTTAATACAAACTTAGATATGGATATTACCGATTTTATCACAGTTGGCTATGCAGCGCTCACTAAGGCGATAGATGGCTTAGGCGGCGTATGGATTGATGTCGATCAAGAAGAAATTAGTCACCTAAACAACTATCAAATCGACGTAGCCAGAGTGATGGGCATAGATGACTATCCCAGCGAGAAGTACCCACAAGTTAAAAAAGCAGGGTATCAGCTTCTAAATGGGATGCAGGCGACTGCTTACTGTCGCATTCGGGCAACATTAGGTTGGGATTACAAACGAACCCAACGCCAAAGAGATGTACTCAAAGCCATGCAAGCAGCTGCCCAAGAAGCATCAGCGACTGATTTGATCAAAGTATTCAACACTATTGATGAATATATCTATACATCCCTGGCACCGGAAGATGTTTTAGAGTTTTTACCGCTTGCCGCGAGTGGGGATGTTCATATCGCGGAAGAGGAAAGTACATTCCCCCTTCAAAAAAAGGTCTGGGAGGTAAACTTGGGGAAAGGCGGTGCCGCAGTCGTTGTTCCCAATGACCTGGTAGAAAACGTCATTGAATTACACAAGTTCTTATATGGCGAAGATATGGGGTATGAACCACCTAATACCGTAAAGCAGTTCGACCAAGAAATCAAGAATAAGACCAAGGAGTATGTTGAGGCGGAGTATGGTCCGCAATGATTTTACGACAAAAGATAAAATAAAGATCATCTATCGCGCGAAGATGCCCGAAAAGATGTTCTTTTGGTGCGCTGACGAGCGCATGTTCGGCTGCGGCAGGAGTCATTATGAAAATCGATGTCATCATACCGGTATACAAACCGTCAAAGAAACTATTTACGATCATTGAAAAACTGGAAAACCAGTCAGTGCCGTTCCATCAGATCATTCTCATGAACACCGAGGAAAAATATATGGAACAGTTGATTTATGGCACACACTTCTACGAAAAGCATAAACGGATACGGATCACACATTTATCGAAACGTGAATTCAATCATGGTCGCACGAGGTGTCTTGCGGTGAAGCAGTCAAGTGCGGATGTTTTCGTCATGATGACACAGGATGCGACGCCTGTAGATGAATTTTTGTTGGAGCGCCTCAGCGCGCAACTGACAGGGGATGTCGCAGTGTGTTACGCAAGACAGATACCGGACGAGAAGAGCAACGAAGCAGAAAAATTCGGACGCCTCATGAATTATCCGGCGCAATCCATGCACAAAACCAAACAGGATCTTACGAAACTAGGGATCAAAACGTTCTTTTGCTCCAATGTATGTTGCGCTTATCGCAGAGATATCTATGAGGAATTAGGCGGTTTTACGCGGCATACGATATTTAATGAAGATATGATTTACGCTGCAACGGTTCTTGAAGCGGGATACGCAGTAGTTTATGAGGCAGACGCAAAAGTCATTCATTCTCATGACTATACAGCTAAACAGCAGTTTAAACGTAATTTTGATCTTGGGGTATCTCATGCGAAGAACCCGCAAATCTTTGCACAAGTTTCTTCTACAGGAGAGGGAAAGAAGCTCGTCAAAGCAACCGCGAAATATCTAAAAGAGAAGAAACTTCACAAACAACGAATTGCTTTTTATTATCAAAGCGCGTTCCGTTACCTTGGATATTTTTTCGGCAAACACTATCATAGATTACCGAAACGGGTCATTTTATCCTTCACCATGAATAAGGAATACTGGTACCAAGATCAAAGGGTTAGGGACAGCGCCTCCATCGATCCGACACAGGGATATGGCAGGAGCGAACAGGAGCGTCAGTCAACAAAAAAATAGCCGGGCGTCACCTAGCCGCCATGGCGGATCGGAGCAATATGTGTGGAATCGTCGGATATGTAGGCACGAAACAGGCGGCACCCATTATATTAAATGGCTTGTCTAAACTGGAATATCGAGGATATGATTCGGCAGGGATGTCTGTTTTTGACGGGGAACAACTGATTACAAAGAAAGTACAAGGACGCCTGAAAGTATTGGAAAACCTGACACATGGCGGGGAGTTGGTGCACGGCAGCGTCGGGATCGGTCATACCAGATGGGCAACGCATGGGATACCAAGCAACGAAAATGCCCATCCGCATTTGAACCAACAAGAGAGTATCGCTGTCGTCCACAATGGGATCATCGAAAATTACATTTCCATCAAAAAGACGCTAGAAGAGAAAGGCTACCGGTTTCAATCCGCTACGGATACGGAAGTGTTAGCACACCTGTTGGATTACTATTATAAAGGAGACCCTCTTGAAGCGATCGCAAAAGTCGCGCTTCGTGTGGAAGGGTCTTACGCACTTGGCATTCTTTTTTCGGACTTTCCGGAAGAAATCTTTGCGGTACGCAAAGACAGTCCGCTGATTGTGGGCAAGAGTCAGGACGGCAACTTGATGGCCTCTGATGTACCGGCGATTCTTCGCTATTCACGCAGCGTGTACTATGTGGA
>JAISHZ010000372.1 GCA_031262285.1 Lachnospiraceae bacterium
TTTAAAAATGTGCAGCGTACATCTAGGAAAAAGATTCCTTTCGGAATCGGTCAAATCGGCAAATCTTTTCGGAATGAAATAACACCGGGTAACTTTATCTTCAGAACGAGAGAATTCGAGCAGATGGAACTGGAGTTTTTTTGTGAACCGGATACAGATTTGGAATGGTTTGCTTATTGGCGTTCTTATTGTGTTCAGTTTCTCAAAGATCTGGGGATGAAAGAAGATGAAATGCGTGTGCGCGACCATGATAAGGAAGAGCTCTCTTTTTATAGCAAAGCCACTTCCGACATTGAATATTTGTTCCCTTTTGGATGGGGAGAGCTTTGGGGGATTGCTGACAGGACGGACTATGACTTGTCACAGCATCAAGAAGTCTCCGGAGAAGATCTGACCTATTTTGACGACGAGAAAAAGATTCGTTATATTCCTTACGTAATTGAGCCTTCTTTGGGTGCGGAGCGAATGTTTTTGGCATTTTTGTGTTCTGCATATGATGAGGAAGAGTTAGAAGGCGGCGATGTAAGGACGGTTCTTCGATTTCATCCTGCGTTGGCACCGGTGAAGATTGCGATCTTTCCTTTAAGCAAAAAGTTGGGTGAAGGTGCAGAAGTGTTGTATCAACATTTATGCAAGAACTACAACTGTGAATATGATGATCGAGGGAATATCGGAAAACGCTATCGCCGACAAGACGAGATCGGGACACCGTATTGTGTGACAGTTGATTTTGATTCTGCGACAGACGAATGTGTTACGGTTCGAGAGAGAGATACGATGGCACAGGAACGAATCGCTATCAAGGATTTGGATCAATATTTTGCAGATAAATTTACATTTTAAGCCAAAAGCATGAAAACTTTCAAACGCCTTGATTGGTACGCACGCCTTTGGCGCGCAGACTGGAGCAAGTTTGAAAGTAAGGAACTTTCAAACGCCTTGATTGGTACACGCGCCTTTGGCGCGCAGACGGGAGCAAATATGAAACCATATGGAGTGAATGAATTACGAGAAATGTTTTTGCAATTTTTTGAAAGCAAAGATCATCTGCGGTTAAGAAGTTTTTCCCTTGTACCGCACAATGATAATAGTTTGTTGCTCATTAATTCCGGTATGGCACCGATGAAATCCTATTTTACCGGCAAGGAGACCCCACCTCGGAAACGCGTGGTGACTTGTCAAAAGTGTATCCGAACAGGTGATATCGAGAATGTCGGAAAAACGACACGACACTTGACTTTTTTTGAAATGCTCGGCAATTTTTCCTTTGGCGATTACTTTAAAAAAGAAGCGATTGCATGGAGTTGGGAATTTTTAACTGAGACACTACAGATAGATCCGAATCGTCTTTACCCATCTATTTATTGTGAAGATGAAGAAGCTTTTGCGATATGGAATCAAGACATTGGGATTCCGGCGGACAAAATCACCAGATTCTATCGAGACGAAGACGGTGAATGTGACAACTTTTGGGAGCATGGCGCGGGTCCTTGCGGTCCTTGTTCCGAAATTTACTATGATAGAGGAGAAGCATACGGGTGTGGAGACCCTCAATGTAAGGTTGGTTGTGACTGTGACCGATATGTGGAGATCTGGAACAATGTCTTTACCCAGTTTGAAAGCGATGGGAAACATCACTATCAAGATCTGAATCAAAAAAACATTGATACGGGCATGGGACTGGAACGACTTGCCATGGTCGTACAGGATGTAAATTCTGTTTATGATATTGACACGATGAAAGGGATCCGAGAGAAAGTTTGCGAACTAACCAATCATGAATACGGGATTCATGAAGCATCCACCACTTCCATTCGATTGATTACAGATCATATCCGTTCCGCGACTTTTATGATCAGCGATGGGATTCATCCGATTAATGAAGGGCGTGGTTATGTACTCAGACGTTTGATCCGCAGAGCAGCCAGACACGGAAGGCTGCTGGGAGTGACAGAACCGGGATTTTTGTCTAGGTTGTGCCGCGTGGTGATCGCGCAAAGTGGAGCAGCTTATCCGGAATTGGAAGAAAAAGAAGCGTTTATCGTGAAAGTACTCTCGCAAGAAGAAAGCCGTTTTGAAAAAACGATTGATCAAGGGCTTCTGATCTTGGGAGAATTAACGAAAGATCTGCGTACAAGCGGACAAACGCAACTTTCCGGAGAACAAGTATTTAAATTGTATGATACCTACGGTTTTCCGACCGATTTAACAGAAGAAATTCTTTCGGAAACAGGATATACGTATGATCGCGTTGGCTTTGACGCGTGTATGCAGATTCAAAAGGATACTGCACGAAAAGCGCGTAAAGTGACCAATTATATGGGTGCGGACATCACAGTCTATGAATCGTTGGATCCGACAATCACAACGACTTTTGTCGGGTATGATCTCATGAAGCATTGTTCTACAGTAATGGCATTGACGACAGAGGATGAAGTGGTTCAAGCACTCACGGACGGTGAGAAAGGCACGATTATCGTTTCGGAGACTCCTTTCTACGCAACAAGCGGAGGGCAACAAGCCGACCATGGAATTATCACCACCAAAGACGGCATATTTGAAGTGTCAGACGTGATTCGTCTCCTTGGCGGCAAAATCGCTCATGTAGGTGCGGTATCACGCGGAATGATCAAAGTCGGAGACAAAGCGTCTCTCACGGTGGATGTTCCGCATAGAAATATGACGTGTCGCAATCACAGCGCGACGCATTTATTGCAAAAAGCTTTGCGGGAAGTGTTGGGGTCTCATGTACACCAAGCGGGATCTTCAGTGGATCATGAACGGCTACGTTTTGATTTTCATCATTTTGCGCCTTTATCCAAAGAAGAACTTTTCAATGTGGAACGGCGTGTCCAAGATAAAATTGAAGAAGCGCTCAATGTAGTAACGAAAGTAATGAGAGCGGAAGATGCAAAGAAAATCGGTGCGATGGCATTGTTTGATGAAAAATACGGAGAGACTGTGCGCGTGGTGAGCATGGGAGAGTACTCGCTTGAATTTTGCGGGGGCACACATGTGAGCAATACTGCTACCATAGGGAATTTCAAGATTGTATCCGAAGCGGGTATCGCCGCCGGGGTTCGTAGGATAGAAGCGTTGACAGGCAAGGGTGTCTTGGAGTATTACCGTATGGTACAAGACGTCATGGACAGTACACAAGCGATACTCAAAGTTCCGATGAATTTGGTGCCGGACAAATGCCGTAGCCTTCTCGCTGAACTGAAAGCGACGACTTTACAAGTGGAAGCTTTCAAAAGTAAAGCAGCAAATGATGAATTTAACGAGAAAGACTTGTCTATCACGATGGTGAAGGGTGTGAAATTGCTGACCGCGCAGGCAAAGGGTCTCGATGGTAATACTTTGAGAGAGCAAGCGGACCGTCTCAAAGACAAAATAGGAGAAGGGGTGGTCGTACTCTTTTCCGAATATGAAGGCAAAGTGAATATGGTTGCGATGGCGACACAAGAGACGCTGCAAAAGGGAGTACACGCAGGCAATCTGCTTCGCGTCATCGCGCCGATGGTAGGTGGCGGCGGTGGTGGGAGACCCAATATGGCGCAGGCAGGCGGGAAAGATCCGAGCGGGATTTCCAAGGCAATAGCCAATTTAAGCGATGTGTTGGGCGACCAAATCACAACAAAATAATGCTAAAGTAGAAATAAATGGAATGGATTTTTGCGAAAAAGTTCTTGACGAGCCACCAAATTATGATAAAATGGAATGTGTGTGTGCGATACAATCAACGCAGATACATAATAACCCAATCAGTCATGACATGGTGAAGGGACTGAAGGGAGGTTGAGCATTCGTTTATGTCAAATGTGATTGTGAAAGAAAATGAAACTTTGGACAGTGCATTGCGTCGCTTCAAAAGAAGTTGTGCAAAGGCCGGCATACAACAGGAGATTCGTAAGAGAGAGCATTACGAAAAACCCAGTGTGAAGCGCAAGAAAAAGTCCGAAGCAGCACGGAAACGCAAATACAACTAATCGAGAAGTCCCTGGCCATAGAACGTCCGGGGGCTTTTCTGTTTATTTTAGATGCTTACTGTGTTATTCGCAGAGGATATCCTGCGTAGTCGATATTGTTGCAGAGGTTTTTGCAGACACTCGCAAGATCTGCCGGAAAGGAGATCCATGTTTACACAATTTTTTGGAACCGACTTGTATCATGTCATTGCGGCGTTTGTGCTCTACAGTATTTTGGGTTGGTTTGTCGAATCTGTTTATATGTCATTCTGCAACCGCCAAATTACGAATAGAGGCTTTATGAAAAGTCCTTTTTGTCCGATTTATGGGTTTGGTGCGGTGTTTGGCACTGCAGTTTTATCACCCTTAAAAGGGAATGTAATCTTATTGTATTTTACCGGTGCGATTCTCGCTACGACATTTGAATTTTTAGTTGGGAAACTCATGCTTCGTATCTTTGGCAAACTTTGGTGGGACTATAGTGAGAAGCCATTCAATTATAAAGGTATTTTGTGCTTAGAAAGCACGGTAGCATGGGGGTTTTATGCGATCGGGATAGTGATCTTTTTACATCATCGTATTTTAAACATGATTGATTTGATCCCGATGACGATCGGAATGCGCATTTTAGTGATTGTGTTACTCATCGTCACGGTGGATTTTGTTCATCAAATGATTGTTTCCCTTCATGTAAACATAAAAGATAAAAAAGACTGGATCAGAGAGCATTTGCGTACATTACGCGGATGAGTGATAGGAACACTGTAGGCACGAACAGCCATGTTGATTGTCTTATGGTTGGCAGGAATATTATAAGCCACATTTCCATATTCTTTAGTAGAAATTAAGGATAAGGAGTGTGGCATTTTTTTGAAAAAGGCATGGAAAAGGTTGTGCACCATTTGTTTCGCGGGACTGTTGTGTCTGATTCCGGTGATGCAGACACGAGCGGAATTGGTGATTACGGCACCTTCTGCGATATTAATGGAAGCATCTACCGGTCAAGTTATTTTTGAGCGAAACGCTATCGAAAGAAGAAGTCCTGCGAGTCTTACCAAGATTATGACCCTGCTCATAACGTTTGAGCAAATCCAGGATGGAAATGTTACGTTAGAGGATCCTGTAGTGGTGAGTGAATATGCAGCATCTATGGGTGGATCGCAGGTATGGCTTGGAGAAGGTGAGATACAGACATTAGATACCATGATCAAATGTATCGCTGTTGCATCGGGGAATGAT
>JAISHZ010000042.1 GCA_031262285.1 Lachnospiraceae bacterium
GTAGCGCGTAGTATTGACCCGATTCGGGGACATCCAATTTCATTTTGCCCTCGGTAAACGAACCACCTACACGCCAGAAAAGTTGATGATTTTTCCCAACACCGGTACCAAGCAGATCCCCAACCAATTCGTTTTGAAGCGATATCGGTTCGTAGTCATAACCATCCGGCAGATCGTATTCATAGGGGACACTGTAGCCTAAAGGTAAGGTGGCAGTATTTTCAAACAATACGATATCACCGGAGGTTCCTTTGACACGGTAGAGCGAATTCTCCTGCGTCTTCGTATTCCCAAACATATAATCAACATTCAAAAGAGCGCCGGTCAAAGCAGTTGCTCCATCGAAACTATAGAATACTTTGCTGTGACGCATTCCCAAACGTTCATAGAGATTTGTCACACGAGAATTTAGGGTAGAGGAAAAAACAGAGGCGGTAGGGTAACCGGTGAGGGTACCGTCATTTTTCGTTTTGCGATCAAATTTTTCGATTCGATAGATTTGCCCGTCGCGGTCGGATATCGTATCCAGTAAAGTCTGATAATCCGCTTGCTGATTCAAGTAAGCGGATCTACTCACTGTTCCCACACTGGTATCACCCATGTTGAGTCCTGATTCTATGACGACGATCAACATAGTGGCGATTCCCAAAGCAATCGAAAGATGCTTTTTTTGCACGAGATCGCGCTCCTCCAACACTTTCGTCTTGTACAAATAAAGTAAGACTGTATAACAGGTGATAAAGACAAGCGCGAGAAGTTCTACCGCAACGGGAAAGTCCGTGTTTTCTGTAAACTTTTCGCTAAAGAGTAAAAAGCCGACCGCCGCCAGATAAGCATATTGAAGGTGTTTGGCAGGAATATCTTCTAAGGTGTGAAAGACTTCATAACACATGACCAGAATCAAAAAGATATAGATGAAGGATTGTCTGGCAGGCAAGGAATCGGGATAATTGAATCCATGCCAGACAAAGTCGGCCATATTGGTCGCAAAACTAAAGATGAATAAGCTGCACAAAAGGAAAAAGCCAAAGCGTCTGCGAAGAGAGATCTTTTGATTGAAAACATAGAGCGGAATCAGCAGAAATACAGCCACACCGCAATAAATATTAGGCCAATGCTCCAGTCCACGCTCTGTCGTGATACACAGACAATGCCGCGCCAAAACATCCAATGCGGAAAAGTAACTTTCGAGTTTGTGCGGAAAAGTAGAATTGCCAAAATCGGTTTCCAGTATCGCGCATACTTCGGGAATGAGCAATATCCCTGCCATACCCGCCGCCAAAAGAGAGAAAAGCGCAAAGTCAAAGATACGAAGCAGCACGCTCCTTCCTCCGCGCAAACCCTCCGAACACAGTAAAATCAAGAAATACAATACCAAAAAGATACATAACATAATCGAGATATAATAGTTGGTAAAAATCGAAAGAGCAAGCGTGATGGTATATAGTCCGCACTTCCTGTCTTTGACCAATCTTTCCAACCCTAACACCACGAGAGGCAAGAGAATGACACAGTCAAGCCACATGATGTTCCAGTTGTAAGCTGCCATAAATCCGGATAACGCGTAAAAAGTGGAGAAAAAAAGCGTAGGCATTTCTTTGGTATGGAAATGACGTCGTAAATAGATACAAGAAGTCAAGCCACAGAGAGAAATTTTCACGATCACAAGATAACTCATGAACTCCATTAAGAATGCTTTGGGTAACAAGAAAGCGAGCCAATGCAAAGGGCTAGCCAAATAATACACATACAACGCCAAAAAATTAGATCCGATGCCAACGTGAAAGGAATAATCAATCCCCTCTCCCGCCTTTATTTTATCGAAAAATTCCGAAAAAAACGGCATATACTGATGATACATATCGGAGAAAAGAAAACTGCGATCTCCAAAAGGATAAATGCGATTGATGATAAATAAGCTGAACATAATGATAAAAGGAATGAAAAAAGCGAAAAACAGGGTAAGCATTCGCATACTTTCCCAATCGGGAAGGAATATCTTATGGAAGGTAAAAGAAAAACGACGTTTCTGTTTTCTACGACGCGGTTTCGTCTCATTTTCGAGGTGATGCATAGTATTTCCTTCCATTCGTGATGTTCCTCCGATCTAGTCATGTCCATATGCGAGGTTACCGGTTTCTAGTTACCCTATAGGCGCGATAGGATTTACTGATAGATTTTAATCGCTAAACCGAAAAAGGAAGCGTTAGCGATCTACATTTATAGCTTATCGATACTCAGAACCGTACAGAGTCTAACACCCAAAACTCCCCACGGCTCTGTGCGGTTCGTCCGGGATACATTGCCCTTCACGTAGATCGGCGAACGCGTGACCTGTAACGATCTACGTTTAGGACTCATCAAACAGAATGTAATATTGCAATTGTTGATACTCTTCTAATGCAGAGATATCAACGACTTGCCCCTGTGCGTCTTCTGCTCTCATCGCCGAAACGATCGGATAGTCTTCCCGAATCTCTTTTAAAATGGTTTGATAAGCGTTTTCGGGAAGATTACAGTTCTTTAGGATATCCAGTGCCAAGTAATTTAGACTGGTTTCCTGCGCGTTCGCGTCCTCAATTTCAAAATTTGCCCAAATCAAATACGGTACTTTGTATTTTAACACAGAATTTTCCTCTGAGAAAGACGTTAAATCAATTCCGTTTCCTTGCAGGACGGGATTGGTAACAGAAGAGGTCGGTTGATGATCTCCAAAAAAAACGATCATCGTATCTTCCTCTTCCTCTTCAAAATACCGGATAAATCGTTCCAATGCGTTATCAGATCGCAGGATTAAAGATAAATAGCGATTTAAAGTCGTGGCATGAGGTAGATCCACCTCCACATTTACGGGCAAAGTAGGATCCTTGTCAGTATATCCGCCATGATTTTGCATCGTCACGGCAAACGTAAACAAAGGAGTATGTGCAGCTTTTTCCTCATACAGCGATATGATTTGTGAATAACACGCTTGATCGGAAAGATAATTGCGAATCGAATGCCGATATTCCATATCATTCAGAGACAAAAATCGTTGAAATCCCAACAATGGATAAACACGGTCCCGCTCCCACCCATCGGCATTATATGGGTGCAAGGCAATGGTAGAATAGCCCAGTGAAGCCAATTGTGATGCGAGAGAAGGCATTTTGTCGTGCACATACTGCTGATACGGAACACTCCCGGGAGGCAAAAAAGCCATCGTAGCACCGGTCAAAAATTCAAACTCCGAATTCGCTGTATTGCCGCCCAAAATTGACACATTCGCATAACCGGTAATCGTATTTTCCGTCGTTCCTTCCATCAATTCATGTACATAAGGCATATAATCTTGATTAACGGGCAGACCGGATGCAGGATCAGACTGCTTTGAGAGCAATACAGCAGGATCACTAAACGCTTCATTCATAATCACAATGATATTAGGACGCTTCAAATTGACAGAGTCGGACATCGCAGCAGACACAGAAGCAGGGTTATTTGCATGAAGCAAAGCTTTTTCCTCCTCCCTAGAGTAGCCGGAAGGCATATCCACTTCCAAATATTCCAGTTCCATTAAAAAAGCGACAACATTCCCATCGCGACGATTCATCACGGTAGGGGTGAA
>JAISHZ010000114.1 GCA_031262285.1 Lachnospiraceae bacterium
AGATGAGACCAAGTGAAAATGAGCGCTTGTTTGTGCGCTCATTTTTGCTGCCCGGGCTCATCGGAACGCTCAGAGAGTCTAACACCCAAAACTCCCCTCGGCCCTGTGCGGTTCGTCCGGGATACATTGCCTTTGAAACGTAGATCAGCAAACGCGTAAATATGAACATTTTGTTGCATAGTTGTACGATATTTTCTATAATCGGGAGGTAGGAAACAATTCGTCTTAGTCAGTTCTGGGAAGGAGTAGGTATGGGTCATTATCAAAATTTTAAGACCGTCATTTACTGTGTAGCCTCCGGCAATGAAGGTGAAACAAAAGAATCGCTACAAAAAGAAATTGCATTTTTTCAAAAGTATGTTGGCGTAGATAAAGTTTACCTAGAAGCTTACCGCGACCAAAAATGCTCGATCGAGAAGCTGCAACTATGCAAAGAAACACTTCTCGAAGCCGGAATCGAAGTATCCGGCGGCATTACCAGCGTGGTACCCAATTTGAGCGACGAAGATCAAAAAAGATCACGTCTGTTCAATACCTATTGCTTTTCCAATGAAGCAATGCGTAAACACTGGCAAGACGCTGTAGAATATACCGCTTCGATGTTTGACGAGTTTATTATCGACGACTTCTATTTTACCCAATGCACTTGTGAAGATTGCGTTCGAGAAAAAGGGAATCGCTCATGGCAAGAATTTCGATTGGCAAAGATGAAAGAAGTGTCCGTAGATCTGACTTATACTCCCGCCAAACGAGTAAACCCCAATGTAAAAGTAATTATTAAGTTTCCGAATTGGATGGAAAGCTACCAAGAAACAGGCTATGATCCGGAGAGTTCCCGCGAACTGTTTGACATGATTTATACCGGTACAGAGACAAGACACCCTGCCCACACCGATCAACATCTTCCTCGGTATTTGAGCTATTCTTTGATGCGTTATATGGAACACTGTGCGCCGGATCGAAACGGAGGCGGTTGGTTTGATCCATTTGAGTGTTATCCCATTGATTGTTATCTGGAGCAAGCTTATCTTACGGCATTTTCGAAGCCAAAGGAACTCATGCTTTTCTGTTGGGGCGCTTTATATCAAAATAAAGTCGTTACCCCATTGGGTTTCCAATTGGAAAAGATCGACCGCATATTGAGTGACCTTGGCACCCCCACCGGTTTACCTGTATACCTCCCCTTCCACGCGCAGGGTGAGGATCACTTGGAAGATTACCTAGGGATGCTTGGGATCTCGTTTGACCCTACCCCCGATTTCCCCGAGAGCGGTTATGTGTTCTTGACTTTAAGCGCTCTGGCTGATCCCAAAATAATCGATAAGCTAAAAAATTTCTTGTCAGCGGGGAATCACGCAATTGTAACGGACGGCTTTGTGCGAGAAGCATTGCGCAGAAACCTTCCCATCACCGATTTGACATCTATTCGAGATGCTCACCGAAGAATGTCTGCTCAGGAATATCATGTTTCGGGACGCTACCATGGGTCAGAGCATATTCGCGGAGAACGTCTTGATTTTCCGATCGTGGAACACCGCAACAACGCTTCTTGGTCTTTGATCAACGCCGGAGACGGCGCGCAACACGCATCCCTTTTGCTACGCGACCCTTATGAAAAAGGGGAATTGTTGACTTTGGTGCTTCCGGATTTGTGTTCAGACATCGCAAAGCTCCCTCGACCTGTTTTGAATCGAATTCGCCGAGAGATGAAAGGTGCTGGCAGACTTTGGATCGACGCACCACCGCAAATTTCTCTATTTACTTATGACAACGATACTTTCGGCATATATTCTTACGCCGGTGACGGCGCTGCTCCGGCTACAATAGAACTTCATATTACAGGAAATGCTGCGAGCATAACTGAAATAGATGGTAGGCAAGTGCTTTCTCCTCTTTATCAGTTAGATTCGGAAACCGTCTTTCGTATGCATACACAACCCGGTGAATTCAAGTTTTACAAAATCGGCTAAAGCTGCGTAATATTAAATGAATTGATCCATTTCCGAATAAACAATTGCCCGGGATTGAATCGTCGAATGTTTGTATTCTTTCATTCGACATCACTCTCGGGCAGCTGCTATTTATGCACTAATGTGTTGATGTAGGTATTTTTCTCTGGTGGCCATCCCTCCCCGGATATGACGTTCGGATTTATTTACGTCCAAAACTTTCCTAGCTTGCTTCGCAAGGGCCGGATTAATTTGCACAAGGCGGTCGGTTACGTCTTTATGTACCGTGCTTTTACTGACACCGAATTCTCGTGCTGTCTGCCGTACTGTCGCATTGTTATCAATGATATAGTTCGCAATACTGATGGCACGTTCTTCAATATAATCCTTCAAAGAAATCCCCTCAGAATACTTTTTTTACATTCTATGAACCTTGCGAAAAGGTTATGCGTTTCCCCTCTACAAATTTCGTCTGCTTAAAGCTCCATGAAGGTATCTTTTCCGGCGCTATATCGATATACTTTGCGATAAGAATTCGTTTCAAATGGCGACATCGTATGCGCCATGTTCATGCACTTTTTCAAGGATTCACACGAACGCGCTGGATATAGGCTAACGGCATGAAGATTGGAAAAGTCCGCATAGAAGTCACCACCGAATAGGGTAGATATATGCGGTATCATATCGGGATAGAACAAGGCCATGGTTCCGTAGACTTCTTTTGACGTCGTTAAGATCAACTGATTGTCACTTACCCGTCCCAGTAATTTTGCCGGTAGATTTTGAGCACAATTTCGCAGAGCTTTTCTGAGTACTTGGATCTGCGTAAATCTCCACTTCCTTATCATCTCTGTGTTTACAGGAACATAGCAGCATTCCTGCTTTTCTTTCCAGAGTAGATAACCGAGCTTTAATATGACACATCCATTTGTTACACTGATCTCTCGCTCCGGCGTCCATACAGGAGACTGCACAAAGGCAGGCGTCAAAATCAATGACTCACAAATCTTGTTTCCCTTGAAATTCACCATTTCTACCATCTTTTGTTCATTTCGGGTGAATCGAAAACCTTCCGGATAATAACTTGGTTTCTTCAATTCCATTTCCTCCTCGCTTCATCAAAATGTATGAGTATGCAACGTCAAAAAGCAGAGGGGAAACCGACGGGATGGTCGTCAAAAGAAAAGGCTGAAACTGCGAAAGATAAGCACATTCAGCCTTTATTTTGAAGAGAATATAAGTTTAGCAAATTAATGAAAACGTGTATAGCTGCAATTTTTTCCTTGGTAATGTACCAATTCCATTTTGCAAAGCGATACGTGAATCTCAAATAGTAAAGCCGAACAATGCATGAATCCTATCCTGAGGGGGGATGAAGAAACGAGATTGTTCGGCTTACTATGTAAAAGGTGACGTACGCAAGACTACTTGCCTCTTTTACGAATATAGTATAGCATACCAATGTGTGACAAATTAGAAATGTTGAAATTGGACGGTATGCCTGTTGAAATTCGTCGTAGAATAAAGACGATATACGAATCATGTCGTATTATACTGAATATAGAGCATGACCGTAACGCGAAACCGATTCTTTTCATGTTGTATGTTCATCTCGCCATCCAAACGGTCTACCATCTGTTGGATTATTTTGAGCCCCAAACCATGATTTACAGGATCCTCTTTGTGCGTCGGATACTCGTCCGGTGCAAATGGTATTTCTTTTTGTGTCGAATTGACAATATCGATAAAGAGAATTCCTTTATTCAAAAAAATACTTCCGATGATCTCTTTTTCATCCGAGATGGCGGCGTTTTCAATTGCATTTTCAAACAAATTTGATAGAATCGCATTGATTTCAAAGATAGGCAATTGCAGATTGGTCGGTAGATGTGCTTCCACTTGGATCGAGCAATCCTGCGTATGCGCGTTATGAATCATCGCATTTAGGATGGTGTCGATCATAGAATTTCCCGAACGAATACTCTGATCCGATATCGCCACAGCTTCGTCGATTTTTTGCAGGTACTTAATGATATCCTGTGCTTGACTTTTGTTTGCTAAGTCATGCAGCATGAGTAAGTGGTGCTTGACATCATGACGAAAACCGCGAAGCGTAAGGGAGGCATCCTGCTGCGCTGCATTGTTCTGATTCGTCACTTGTCTATCCAATTCCTGCAAGTAACGAGTCCAAAGTCTGTGTAAGGTATTCTTAACGATCCAAAACAGGGTGCTGTATATACAATCAATGAATAAAATTCCCAACGCTATCCAAACCGCCATTTGCGGACAAACGATATTGGGCAGTATCAATGCGTACAATAATATGAGCAGCGTAAGCGGCACAAAAGCGAACCCATACCGTAGACTTGGAATGACCAGTAACCGTTCTTTCTTTGCAATCCATCTATGGTTGAAAATCAAACAAATACTCAATACCATCCCTGCCATGATCTCCGAAAAGAGTACCGGAGGAACATCCAATGCAATCACTCGAAAATAAAGTCGGCTCATCCCTTCACAAAATCCATAAACCAACGTCAGAAATAATAGAAACGCAATTTTATATTGTATTTTTCGATCATTGAGAAAGGTTAAGAAGGCACCGACACATATCCGGGATAACCAATTCCACGATGGGAATCTGATTGAAATAAAGAAATTGACTATGAAACCCACTACAAAAGACATTATGACGAACTTGAAGTTGGGATTGGTAGAGTTGACCAGAGGAAGCGGTTCTATCAAATAGAACAAGAGGATCAAGCTTATCATTCCACTGATTGCTGTAGTTACAATATTAGAAATAATCATCGTTTCGTGATTTCCCCCATTTTAGCATCTTACTGCGAACTGTTCTGCGATATGGTTTACTGATGTTCAAAATAGTTCCGTCAAACAATGTAACCGTTTCATAACCAAACAATCGAATGCAGTTTAGGTTCACTAAAAAAGACTTGTGAATCTGCAAGAAGTCAGTGGGTAAATCACGCACCAAACTGCTCAGTTTTCCATAAAATTCGTCTTCTCCCTCATTAAATTTGATCTTAATCTTGCGATTTAGGCTAGTAAAATAAATAATGTCTTTATAGGTATGATAATATGTCAATCTGTTTTTTTGATATTGAAAGAATCCTTTTTGTACTTTGTTAGAACATATGTATATATGAAGAACACGATTAATCTGTTGCTGCGTAATCGGTTTCACCAAAAAATGTAATGGTTGAAATTCAAACAGCTTTAAAGCGTATTCTTTGTGGTGCGAGATAAAAACAATACCCATACTCCTATTTCCTTCTATCTCACGAATATAATGACTTACCTCAATCCCACTGTGTCCACGCATTTCAATGTCCAAAAAAAGCACATCCAAGTCATTGGGGCTTGCCTGTGCCTCACAGAATTGCTTTGCATTGTTCCATGATGTAATAGATAAATCTGTTTTTTGTTCATCCCCCCAATTGTATATCATTGCACTGAGCTGTTCACACATTGGCTGCTCATCGTCACAGATCCCTATTTTCAACACAAGTTTTCCCTCCCTTATATACCTAATCATAACTCTTTTGGCGAAAAATGTGAATAGGTTGTCTTTAGGAAATTTCGATCTTTCGCTTTCATCGCTCGTTACTATTCAGGCGTTCGCCAATCTACGTTTAAAAGAATTATATCCCGGACGAATCGCACAGGGCCGAGGGGAGTTTTGGGTGTTAGACTCTCTGAGCGTTCCGATGAGCCCGAGCAGCAAAAATGAGCGCACAAGCAAGCGCTCATTTTTG
>JAISHZ010000217.1 GCA_031262285.1 Lachnospiraceae bacterium
TAGTCAGCACCCACATCATTTGCCTCGCGTGCTTTTTGATAAGGGGACTCATATACATCTGTTGTTCTTGTATAGTATACCCCTACTCCATTTGCTTCTAAAATGGATCCTACTGCCAAAGCCAGATTGAGCACATCGTCTTTTTCTTGCCGTCCGTTGTATACAGCACCCGGATTACTGCCGCCATGACCGGCGTCAATTGCTATCAGTGCCATGATCGTTACCTTCGATTACTATTCACAGGCAGTATCAATAAGACACCAAACGCGCGAAAGGCGCGTGGGCGTGAATAGTAACTGCCTCCGTTCAATCCTTGCCTTATCATATGCGCAAGTGGAAAGAACCGTGATTCACAAAAAGGAGTCATTTTGAACGCAAAAACCGTTGTGGTAGGAATGTCGGGAGGAGTGGATTCCTCTGTAGCCGCCTACCTACTCAAAGAACAAGGATACCACGTCATCGGAGTTACGATGCAAATCTGGCAGGACGAGCAATCGGATTCCTCCAATACAAGTGGAGGCTGTTGCGGTGTTACAGCCGTTTGGGATGCCAGAAAAGTAGCCGATTATTTAGAAATTCCTTATTATGTGATGAATTTCAAACGTGAATTTCGGGAAAACGTGATCGATTATTTTATCAAAGAGTATAGTGTAGGACGCACCCCCAATCCATGTATCGCGTGTAATCGATTCGTCAAATGGGAAGCGTTACTTTCTCGAGCGATTGCAATTGGTGCAGACGCGATCGCTACCGGGCACTACGCCAGGATCCAAACATGTCCCAACGGGCGTTTGGCAGTGGCTAATTCTGCTGCCGGAAAGAAAGATCAAACCTACGCACTCTATAGTCTGACCCAAGAACAGCTTGCGAAAACCATCATGCCTATCGGAGAGTATCACAAAGAGCAAGTTCGCGCCATCGCGCAATCGATCGCGTTACCGGTAGCGAACAAGCCGGACAGTCAAGAGATCTGTTTTGTTGAAGATGATGACTACGCGTCTTTCGTTGAACGTGAACTTGGCGCTCAGACTTTCCCGGCAGGTAATTTTGTTGATCAAAATGGCAAGGTATTGGGTAGGCACAAAGGGATCGTTCATTATACTGTTGGGCAAAGACGAAGGCTTGGGCTTGCTATGGGATACCCGGTTTTTGTGTCAGAGATCCGTGCGAAAACCAATGAAGTCGTGATCGGTACAGTTGAACAGATACAGACCACTCGCGTGTGGTTTGACCATTTTTGTCCTATGGCGTGCGAAGAAAAGGATTTCCCGAAGAGAGTATTGGCGAAAATACGATACAATCACAAAGGGGAATATGGAACGGTCGTGAAGGAAGCAGATGGAAACTGGTGTTGTACGTTTGAGACACCTGTCATGGGTGCCGCACCCGGGCAAGCCATCGTATTTTATGCAGACGACTGTGTCTTGGGCGGGGGAACGATTGTCTCTTCAAACTAATTTGAAAATTTAGTACAGTTCCACAGGGTAGGGAATATAATAAGAAAAGACGTTATGAATTTGAGGGTAGATCATCATGCGCTTAAACGCTCCCAACCTATATCAACAGATTACATTTGGTTGTGTGGAAGCTACGATCATTCAGATCGAGCCGACTTTTGTAAATATCAACAAAGTGAACGGTTGTATGCTATTTTTTACAGTAGAAGACACGAACGGAAGGATTTTTCATTTTTTGGTGTCCCAAGCGACTTATGTACTGGACTATGTTAGTTTGCATGAAGGACTCAAGTGCAATTTCTATTATCGCGAAAATGCGCCGCTCCAGGCGATCGAACCACCGCAGTACAAAGCGTCGGTGATCGCGCTTTCTGATACTTCCCGAAGTGTTTATGTGGGATATTTCAACCAATCGCTCGTCAATACGGAAGATAACTTGCAGATTCGATTGGATAGTAGTGTGCCAATCGTCGGAACCAATAATCAAGTGTTCCCGGCGAGTCCTGCCAACCAGAATCTAGTGGTGGTGTACGATACGGCGACCAAGAGTATCCCGGCGCAGATCATACCACTGAAAATCGTTGTGCTGTGTCGGTGAAAATATTGCTTATAAAAGTATAGAAACACTTGTAAAATATTTTTGGAATTGTTTGAATAATTTGTTCGTTGATTTTTGTAAATACCTGACGTATAATGTCGTATGGTAAGTTTTAGCGTACAAAATCATATCTTGTTACAATTCACAGGTTGTAACCCGCGTAGTTGAAATGGATCAGCAAACATCATTTCGTATGGGTACAATCTTGATACGTTGCTAGGAATGCAGTATGCGTGAACCGTAACATATTATTCTAAATAATAGGAACTTACCGGATTGGAGCATTTGTGGATAGAATGTATCATTTAGGGATCGACATTGGTTCTACAACGATCAAAATTGCAGTAATAGAAGATGCGAAAACCATATTATTTTCCGAATATGAACGTCATTATGCGAATATCCGCGCAGCTCTTTCCACTCTCTTACAAAAATCCTATGAAAAACTCGGCAATATCTCCGTAACTCCTATGATAACCGGTTCGGGAGGACTGACACTTGCCAATCATTTGGGAATTCCATTCAACCAAGAAGTCATTGCGGTCGCAACGGCGCTTCGTAGTTTGGCGCCGGAAACGGATGTGGCGATAGAGCTTGGGGGAGAAGATGCCAAAATCATTTATTTTGAGGGAGGCAATGTAGAGCAGCGCATGAATGGGATCTGTGCGGGAGGCACAGGTTCTTTTATCGATCAAATGGCTTCTTTGATTTTGACGGACGCAGCCGGACTCAATGAATATGCCAAGCAGTATCAATCTCTCTATACCATCGCAGCAAGGTGCGGCGTGTTCGCAAAATCAGACATCCAACCACTGATCAATGATGGTGCGACCAAAGAAGATTTGTCTGCGTCTATTTTTCAGGCGGTTGTGAATCAGACCATCAGCGGCTTGGCTTGCGGGAAGCCGATACGCGGTCATGTGGCATTCTTAGGAGGTCCCCTTCATTTTCTCTCTGAACTGAAAAAAGCGTTTATCCGAACCCTCCATCTGGATGAGGAACACATTGTGGAATTGGAACATTCACATCTGTTTGCCGCAATCGGTTCCGCGTTAAACGCCAAGGAGGCGTATTTTGAAGCACGCAGTGATATCACGGGCAAGAAAAAGGTTCCGGTCGTAAGCTTGCAAGAAATGGTGCAAAAACTGGCTTCTGATATTAAGATGGAATTTGAAGTGGAGCGTATGGAGCCGCTGTTTGCGGATCAAGAGGAATATGAATCCT
>JAISHZ010000248.1 GCA_031262285.1 Lachnospiraceae bacterium
ATACCTTTTTGGAAGCCACTTCGCGCACTTGTTTCCTCGCGGTGCGGCGACCGGTACAATGGCGATTGATCTTTCGAAAAGAGATTTTTCGAGAAACCAAGGATGAAAATCTTCCGGATCGAATACGAGAGCATATGACAGGGCTTTTTGACGACGCAATCTTCGCGTCAGAAAGTGATATGGGGACATTCGGGGTCAAGAAGCGCAGCGAAGTCGGATGGCGAGAAGCATGGAATCGCAAAGACGAATTGGATTTTGAAGAGAAACTATGCAGACATTTGCCAAACGGAGGAGAAGCGGTACGAGGGGAGTACTTGACCGCTCCGAAGGATGTGGTGGCAGTATTGGAAAAAATGCACATCTGCTATTTAAACGGTACATATGACAAAAAGGTCTTGGATAGTTGGAGAAACGCAATATATGGCAAAAACGGTCCCTTCAAAAACGCCAGTTTACATACCTATATCGGAGAACATATGGGATACCGTTTCGTATTGCGCAAAGCATATTTAAAACCCAAGCAAGAGCGAACGCTCATCTTAGAAATAGAAAATGTCGGATTTGCCAATATTCATGAAGATGTTTGGGTCTATTTGTTGGTGCGGTTGATGGGAAGCGATGAGCGCAAAATCTTCTTTCAAACGGACGCGCGATTGTGGAACAGCGGGCAAGTAACAGAAATCACGAAGGAACTACCGCCGCTAGCCGGAGGGCAGTATCAGTTGTGTCTGGGAATCAATCGAAAAAAAGATGGTAGGATAATCCGTTTCGCAAACGACGGCGCAAAGGATTCGGTTTATCTGGGTGTGCTGACGGTGAGAGAGCGATAGTCAGCGCTGAAAGAAGGGTGGGAATAGGATTGAAGCACTCTTTTGGAGAGCAAAAAGGCAGATATATCCTTGGAGTCGTCGCGCTCATAGTTTTGTATACAGGATTGGCTCTGGTTACTAAAGTGGGAATCACTCAATTTTCCCAAGGTGTTTATGAGAACTATCATGTGACGCTCTCTTATACACCGGCTGATTATGGGGAAAGCGCGAATATCCTACACAATCCCTTTATGGGGTTTTATCGAATGGAAGGCTATTTGTTACAAGACTCTGCCATCCATACGCAAGAGAGTATCCAACAGACGATTTCCATGGCGGGCAGCACACGGCTGTCCTTACTTTTGTTCAATCTGCGTGAATATCGAGAGGGTGACATCAGCTCGACCGGTTTGGAGCAGTTGGATTTCTTGCTGGATGAGTGGCAAAGAACCGGTAGGCAATTGATCTTACGATTTGAGTATGATTGGGACGGCAAAGGGGAGGAACAAGAACCAGATGAATTGTCCATTATTTTGCGTCACATGGAGCAGGTAGCACCGATTGTCAATGAACATCGAGATGCCATTTATCTATTGCAAGGAATCTTTGTCGGCAATTATGGAGAAATGCATGGATCCGCATATTTGGATGTTGAGAGCATGAGGACGCTTGCTACGCACTGGGCGAAGCTGACAGATCCTTCCCTTTATCTGGCAGTTCGCACACCCGCGCATTGGCGAACGCTTAGCGGCACGACAGAGCCTCTTTTGCCCGACGAACTGTGGCAAGCCAGAATCGGTCTGTACAATGATGGGATGTTGGGATCAGAAACAGACGTTGGGACATATAGTTCTACACCATATGACGGTAGTGATTTGACACAGAAAGGGACAAGGGAGCAGGAGCTTTCTTTTCAGCAGGAGCTATGTGAATATGTTCCCAATGGCGGGGAGGTCGTGATTGCCAATCCCTACAATGACTTTGACGCGGCGGTGGTTGATCTGGCTAGGATGCATATTTCGTATTTAAACAACGGATATGACGCGGCGGTACTTTCCAAATGGCAAGACAGCGTGTATGATAGAGAAGGTGTTTTCCATGGAGTAAGCGGGTATGATTACATAGAAGCGCATATGGGATACCGATATGTGCTTCGCGGTTCCGAGCTAGACGAATTTTGGCCGCTTCGGCACAAAGATGTGACGCTTTCCTTGATAGTGGAGAATGTTGGATTTGCGCCCGGTTATCGAACCATGGAAGTACGATTACTCTTACGGGGGCAGCACACACAAGAGGAAAAGTGGATCCCCATTGACACAGACACACGAGATTGGAAAAGTCAAGCACAGGTTGAGCTTCGCCAAAGATTGCCTGTACGAGAGCTCAATGCGGAGCCGTATGATGTCTATTTACAGGTCGTAGAACCAAGTACGGGGGAGGTTATCCTGTTTGGAAATACGCTGATGAACGAGGATGTGGGAATGTACATAGGAACGCTTACGATAGGATAGGTATCGTATAAACGTTTTCAATGATCTTTCTGTATTCAATTAGATATGATCTTTCGATACCGGTATCATAAAATAGAAAAAATAGGGCTCCTGCGGGAGCGGTTGTGTCGGAGGAGGTATGGCGAGGGAACTATATGAGGAAGAAAAGTATTTGCTTTCGTTATTGGCGTATGCATTGGATGGCGGTGAAGGGACACAATGGTACCATACTTCAAGCGCTGATATGAGCGTGGTACTGTCTCTTGCGGATAAACATGCGATTTTACCGCTTTTGTACGAGGGATTGGAACAATATTCAACGTTGACGCCGGAACAATCGAAGCGAGTGACACAGATTTGCAGAAGATCCGTCAATCAGTTTTATCGATTGCTCTTTTTGTCCTCTTATCTTACGCGGTTACTACAAAAACAGGGGATTCCTTGCGCTGTTTTAAAAGGTCCTGCGGCTGCGGCTGCTTATCCGATACCGGAGGCAAGAAAGTCAGGTGATATTGACTTGCTGTTGGCAGATCCAAGCGACCTTGCCCGTGCCCGCGTTATATTGGAAGAAGATGGTTTCCCATGGAATGAGGAGCAATTAGCGAATCATCACGTGAATTTTCACAACTATGAAGGCATAGAAATAGAACTTCATACGATGCTCGCGGAGTACTTCGAAGACAGAGAGTTGAACGCGTTTTTGCATCGCTTACAGATAGAGTGTTCGAAGCATATTCATGAAAAGAATATTGTAGGAGTTTTGTTGCCGGTACCGGATGCGCCATTTCACGCAATCTTCTTGGTGATTCATATGCTCCATCACTTCCTCCGTGCGGGATTTGGGTTAAAGCTTCTTGCAGATTGGGCGACTTTGTGGTCGGCAGAGATGTCAAGGGGAGAGCAAGGCGCATTAGAATCGATGCTTCGGGAGAGCGGACTTTATGGATTTGCACAAGCGGTTACGGCTGTGTGTATTCGCTTCTTGAGACTATCTTCGGTGAATGTAGCGTTTTTGCATCCGGAGGAGGTATCGGATACAGTTGTACAAAATTTGATCATAGAGATCTTGGAAGCAGAAGA
>JAISHZ010000295.1 GCA_031262285.1 Lachnospiraceae bacterium
CTTCTTTCATAATCATCAGATCGGTATTGTCGCCGACATAACAGGATGTCGCTCCTAAGTGAATGATTCCTGCTGCCTTAGGACACTGTTTGGCGTATGCATAAATATGGCTCATTACATCATGACGTACTTCCTTTTCCCGCGCGATTGCCACATCATAATTGATATCCTGCGCGTGAGCGATCATTTCTTCGATTTGTTCGTCTGTAATGATAGGTTCTCCGTTTTTGCTCAGTTGTAATTCTTGCTGTGTCTGTGCGAGTGCTATCCACAAACGTCTCCATGTCTTGAATTTATAATCTGGCGAAAAAAGGTACTGCATCTCTTTACTCGCGTAACGTTGAGACAAAGGGCTTTGATAAGCGTCGGTGTTCATAGGAGCCTCCTTCATTTTCTTTGTATTTTGGTTGCTGTCCTGTGCGAATCTTATGCGTCGTACTCACCTCTGATATCCTCGGTGGGTTGATCGATCGGATATTTACCGGTAAAACATCCGCTACAGATCGGTACCCCTCTGGCGATTTCGCTAAGGCGTTCTTTTCGTAAGTACTCCAAAGAATCAGACCCGATCATCTTTCGTACCTCTTCTACACTTCTATTGTAAGCAATCAGTTGATCGCTTACCGGTATATCCGTTCCAAAATAACAAGGCCACAAAAATGGCGGAGACCCAACGCGCATATGCACTTCTTTCGCTCCCGCTTCGCGCAGCATTCGTATGATCCGATCAGATGTCGTCCCACGTACGATGGAATCATCAATCATGATGATCCTCTTACCGTTCACTGCTTCTCGGATTGGGTTTAATTTGACCTGTACGCTGTCTTCTCGATTCTTCTGTCTGGGCTTAATAAAGGTTCGACCCACATAAGCATTCTTGACAAACGCTGTACCATAGGGAATACCGGATTGTAACGAATAACCCAAAGCAGCGCAGGAACCCGATTCCGGTACACCAACGACCAAATCCGCTTCTACGGGTGAATCCATTGCCAAAAAACGCCCTGCCAACATACGAGAATCATACACACTGACAGAGTCGATATGACTATCCAAACGAGCAAAATAAATATATTCAAACACACACGCAGCACTTTTTCCATTTGGCAATGCGTGGCTCATATCCGATTCAATCCCTTTTTCTTTGGAAATGGTGACGATCTCACCGGGACGGACATCCCGAACAAACTTGGCTCCCACTGTATCCAGCGCACATGTTTCACTGGACAAAAAATACGTACCGGCACGCTGTCCGATACACAGAGGTCTAAATCCATACGGATCTCTGGCTCCGATCAACTTTCTTGGTGACATGATGACCAGAGAGTAAGCTCCTTTAATCTTGTCCATTGCCTTCCCGACCGCTTCCTCGGCGGAAGAACACTTGACACGCATTCTTGCGATATGATAAGCGATCACTTCTGAATCGATCGTGGTTTGAAAAATAGCGCCATCATATTCCAATTCTTTGCGTAGTTCCAACGCATTGATCAAATTGCCATTGTGAGCAAGTGCCAAAGTTCCTTTCACATAATTTAAAACAAGCGGTTGTGCATTCTCTCGAATGGAACTACCTGCTGTAGAATATCGAACATGACCAACTCCTATATTTCCGGCGAGTTTGTCCAACCGCTCTGTGGTAAATACTTCATTGACAAGACCCATTTCTTTCACAGTTGTGACTTTGATCGGAGAAGCATTCGTATCGCTGACAGCAATCCCGCAGCTTTCCTGTCCCCTATGTTGCAATGCCATCAAGCCGTAGTAAATAGTCGAAGAAACATCTCCTCCTAATGTATCATAGGCACCAAAGACCCCGCATTCCTCACCGATCTTTCGATCCATTTCCTCTACTTGACTCCTCCACTCATCGTCTCTTTTTGTCATTGTCCTTGTCATATGCAATTCTTGTCCTCCATTTGTGGAAAATAGTACCTATTTATAGATCATTCTGTTACCGTCATTAAATTGGCGTATTTGATTCGATAAATCCTGCGTAATGAGTCATTAATGCGTTCTTCGGAAATGATTCCCTCTGCCACAGCCTGCAATACCGCTTGGTATGCTTCGTAAAAGTCTTTGGGCATCAAAAGCATATCACAACCGGCGCGAAGAGCTCTGACTGCCGCATCCGCAGAAGTGTAATACCCATGTATCGCTTCCATATCCAAAGCATCAGTAATAATCACACCATCAAAATTCATTTCATGCCGCAAAATATCCGTTACGACCGCTTCAGAAAGACAGCTCGGCGTATTATCACCCGTAAGGCTAGGCGCAGCGATATGCCCGACCATGATCATCTGTGCTCCCGCTTCTATGCCTGCCGAAAAAACCTGAAATTCTTCTGCGCGAAATTCCTCTGCCGTTCTTTGGCTGATACTGATACCCTCATGTGTATCGTCCGTCGTGGCTCCGATGCCCGGGAAATGTTTCAAACAGGCAGTAATGCCTTGTTCCTGCAATCCAAGCATCATAGCATTAACAAATGGAATAACCGCTTGAGCACTTGTACCGTAAGAACGACTTTCCATAATACTGTTCTCAATATTCGCCACGTCTGCAACTGGTGCAAAATCCAGATTCAATCCCAAACCTGCCAGATTACTCCCTGTGGTTACGCCTGCCAGATATGCATTGTTCGCATCTTGCGTCGCTCCGATTTGCGCTGCACCATCCACTCCCTGCGCGATTCCGCTACTTTGCAATCTGCTGACAGTGCCACCCTCTTCATCAATTCCGTAAAACAACGGATATATCGCAAATTCTTTGGTGTTCTGCAACATTTCCATGAATTGCTCTGCAGAGTTCATATTTTGCTTATTGTAAATCAACCCACCGACCGGATACTGCTCTAAAGCCGTTCTTGTTCCATCTGAAGCTCTGACGACTCTCGACACATTCGTAATCGCTTCCGGTTTCACAAAAAACAATCCTGCGACCCGATCCTCAATCGACATCTGCGCAATCATACTATTAATCATCTCATCCAGTTGTTCTTGTGGAGTCGGTTCCGGTGGTTCGGTAGATGTCTCCTGTTCGCTACTAGGTGTCGGCGGTGGAACAGTACTTTCCTGTGTAGGAGGAAGTACCTGCGTTGTCTCCGGCAAAGCTTCTTGATCATGAGAAGCAGCATAGCGAGAGATAAAATCAATTCCCAACACCAAACCCGAAGCGACAAGCGCCAACAAGACAAGTAAGACGCTATAAGCGGCAATCTGACTGCGTATCCGTCTTTTGCGCCGTGCTTCTCTTTTCTCTTGATCAAACGTATTTCGTTCCATTGGTTGGTGTGCTCCTATTACAATCTTTAGTGGTTTTGAGTTTCCTCAAGATAGCGTGACAACGCGTCCTGCCAATGTGGTAATCTGGAAAAGCCATTTTGGTCTAAAGCGTCTTTACTCATACGACTGTTGGAAGGTCGCTTGGCTTTCGCTTGGTACTCCTCACTACTCACCGGTATTACTCTTGCATCAACATTGGCCTGTCGCACGATCTCACAAGCAAATTCATACCAACTGCATATCCCTTCATTGGTGACATGATAAATCCCATAACGATCCGTCAGAATCATATCTGCCAATACTTTCGACAAATCCGGCATATAGGTGGGAGAGCCAAACTGGTCATCT
>JAISHZ010000346.1 GCA_031262285.1 Lachnospiraceae bacterium
AGATCGTATCAGCGAAGATACGCCCGACTGTACCGAGTCATCCCTCAAAACACATATGAGCAATCTGCGCCGCAAGCTCCGAGAAGCGGGCGGGAAAGAATATGTGGAGTCCGTTTGGGGGATTGGATTTAAAATCTTGACGAAATCTTAACCATTTCCTTTACCGATTTCTGAACAGCCTTCTTATACAATACTTTTGTAACGAAATATGCGATTTGTTGCCATACAACAATCACCAAAAGGAGGCAAATAGATTGGACTATGTACTAAGTACCAGCAATCTTACAAAGTACTACAAGAAAAGCAAAGCGTTAGATGGACTATCCATGCACGTTCCCCAAGGTGCCATTTACGGTTTTGTCGGTAAGAACGGAGCCGGGAAGACCACGCTCATCCGTCTGGTATGCGGATTGCAACGACCCACATCCGGCAGTTTCCGGCTTTATGGCATCGACAGTGCGGACAAAAAGATTCCTGATGCTAGGAGACGCATGGGTGCGGTGATCGAGATCCCGGCGATTTATCAAGACCTAAGCGCGACAGCGAATCTAAGAGCTCAGTACAAAGTACTCGGACTGCCGTCATTTCATGGCATCGACGACCTACTTCAACTTGTCGGACTCCATAACACCGGTTCCAAAAGAGCAAAAAACTTCTCTTTGGGAATGCGCCAACGATTGGGTATCGCCATTGCTTTGGCGGGTGATCCTGATTTTTTAGTATTGGATGAACCGGTCAACGGATTGGATCCTCAAGGCATCATCGAAATTCGGGAATTGATCTTAAAATTGAACCGTGAGCGTCAAATCACTGTGTTAATCTCTAGTCATATGTTGGAAGAACTATCCAAACTCGCAACCCATTACGGATTTATCGACAGTGGACATATCGTCAAGGAAATCAGTGCGCAGGAACTAGAAGCCGCTTGTCAAAAGTGCATTCGTGTCCAAGTATCTGACACCAAGATATTGGCGCGTATATTGGATTCCATGAATATCACCTACAAGATTCACGACGATACACAGGCGGATCTTTACGCACGGATCAACGTGTCCGAACTTGCACTACGTCTTGCCGGAGAACACTGTGAACTTCTGTCCTTAAAAGAACGTGACGAGAGCTTGGAAAGTTATTATGTAAACTTGCTGAATGCATAGCATTCGTTGGGTTCGCGAGAGTGCGAAATGTATGAACCGTACACACGAGCACGCAGTAACCGGTGTTGTTAGAAGCTCAATTCAACCACGCACTATACGTGCGTAGATAGGAGTGAATATGCCTAAATTATTATCCGCAAACCTTGCGCGTCTTCGCGCTTACAAACCATTTTGGGTAGAATGCGCCGCCTTATTTGCATTTGGGATTTTTATCATTGTGACGCGTTACCAAGATTATGGTAGGAGTGTCGCGATAGAAGATGTTTTCTTTGGGTACACAACTATGATCGGCATGGTGTGCGCCATTTTTGTATCGCTCTTTCTAGGTACGGAATACAGCGACGGCACTTATAAAAATAAAATTGTAATTGGACACACCAAAACCGCCGTCTATCTATCGAACGTGATCATCGGAGTGGTGGCAGGACTGATCCTAAATCTTGCATGGATACTATCTATGCTAAGTCTTGGAACCATACTTTTTGGCTGGTTTACGCTAAGCGCAGTTTCCATCTTTTCGCGACTCGCTGCAATTTTGATGATGACTGTGGCTTATGTCGCCTTTTTTACACTGCTATGTATGCTCAACAGCAACAAAGCGGGATCCGCCGTCGTGGCGCTATTATCCTTTTTCGCGCTCCTGTTCGTTGGAAGCTATTGTAACTTTCGCTTAGAGGAACCTTCCATGATAGATTTGAATCCTTATACAGTGACGTTTGAGTCGGATGGTGCGATCATCGATTATCAGCCGGAACTCGTACCCAATCCCAATTACTTAGAAGGCTTCGAGCGCGAAATTTACGAATTTGTCAACGATTTTCTACCAACCGGGCAAGCAATCCAACTTTCGCAATTAATTGACCTTAATCTTGTAAGGATGATCTTATGTTCTATTTCAATTTTGGTGCTTGCCACCTTGATTGGTATTACCTTTTTCCGTAGAAAAGATTTAAAATAGACGATATTGCAATTGATTACCATTCACCGATGTGATCATCTACAATACTGTTCAAAGTCACATACCAATGCACACAAAGGTTACGCTTGCTGATATGCATATGATGATAATCCAGATGCATAAGTGACGATATGCAATACTTGATGAACAAATAAGGCTGTGAATCGTATTTTCAGTGAATACTACACGAATATTTATCCGAGAGGCGCTTATGCTCCGATTTGAAACTATCCTCTGCATACTGCTTGGTATCCTCATCCTATATTTGCTCCGTCGCATCCATCTCATCCGCCGTAGCGCCGATGAGATGCGTCGCGGACTGATAAAGCGATTAAAGATGGATACCAACACACTTCTTTCTGTCTCCACCAATGATCGAAAGATGAAAAAGCTCGCTGATAGTATCAATTCGGAGCTTCGACTGCTTCGGGAAGAACGCCGCACACTCCAAGGCGGTAATCAAGACCTCTACGATGCGATCACCAACCTCTCCCATGACCTACGCACCCCGCTCACTGCCATTTGCGGGTATTTAGATTTACTTGAAAATGAAGACAAATCCAAGGACGCTGCGCGTTACCTTGCGTTGATCGACAATCGCATCCAAGCTCTGAAACAACTTACGGAAGAGCTTTTTGACTATTCCCTCGCACGTTCGGTGCACGACCCACTCCTCCTAGATCCCCTATCGCTTGGAGCCATTCTAGAGGAAAGCCTCGCTGCTTTCTACGCGGCGTTTACCACCCATGGGATCACCCCGCAAGTCCACATCACAGACACCCCGGTTCTGCGCCCTCTGCACAAAGGCGCTCTTCTGCGTGTTTTTGGCAATGTACTGACCAATGTCCTAAAATACAGTGACGGGGATCTCACCGTCACGCTAGACCAAACCGGACAGGTTCTCTTTACCAATACAGCACACACATTGACGCAAATCCAAGTCGGCAAACTCTTTGAACGCTACTTTTCCGTGGAAGAAGCCAAAGGTTCTACCGGGATCGGTCTATCCATCGCCCGTGAACTCATCGAAAAGATGCACGGCACCATCACCGCCGAGCTTAAGGATGCGAAGCTGACGATTTGTATTTCATTTAATTTAAAATGTTAGCGATTACCATTTCAACAATGTTCCATGATAAAACCATATCAATCATCAAATGTCAAGAAACACATCCATTATTCATATAAATAACACAATGTATTTGACAAACTGTCTACGTTAGTTTACTACTATATTTATGGAACCTGATATGGAGGAATCGTTTTTATGAATATTGGAACGAATGATGTCAGCACAAAGTCGATCGGTATAGGCGGTCTGTCTGCGAATGATGTGACGAATGCCTTTGTAAATACAGTCTCAGCTGAATTAAGTAACGCAAAAAAGCGCAATTTCCTCATCACCGGTTATGACACAAAAACTAGGCGCGTCTATTTAGAGAATGCTGATGGCACGAGAAAGTATGTCGATGAAAAGTCATTCTAATCTCTGTTTGTCATTATGAGCATTGTAGCTCCTTCTTCAATATAGAAATCCCATCTATATAGAAACACCTTGCTTTTTATACGGTTCTTTTCTAAAATGAACCTAAGTCGTTCAAATGAGCGGGAGGTAACACTATGGCAACCAGAGAACTACCTTTGGGAAATTCGGATTTTCAAAAAATCAGGGAGAAGAAACAGTATTATATTGACAAAACTCTGTTTATTGATGAGTTTTTACTTTCGGGGGATGAAGTGACCTTGATTACTCGTCCTCGCAGATTTGGGAAGACTTTAAATATGTCTATGCTCTATTACTTTTGTGACAAAGACATGGATAGTCGCAGCATCTTCGAAGGATTATCAATTATGGATACTGATTGTTCTTATAAGATGAACACCTTTCCTGTTATTTTTATTTCTTTTAAAGATACGAAGCAAAATGACTATGTATCATTGCTATTTGATGTCTATATGCATATCAGTATGTTATATTATAAGTACAGAGAGATTTATACCTTTTTAGATTCACATAAAGAGAATTTTAGCAATCCGGCTTACAAAATCTTTTATAGAACATTTCAATACTTCGAGCAAATTGATAATGCCGCCGAACAAGAAGCGATATTTTCGATTCCCGCTAAGAAGTCTGTTTTTATTAAAAACTTAAGCACTTCTCTTTTGGTCCTCACGAATGCTGTAGCAACGTATTATAACAAAAAACCGATACTACTCATTGACGAATATGACACACCAATCTTAACAGCCTATGCCAAGCACTACAAACGAGAAATGGGAGACTTTTTCACTATACTTTATGGATCAACATTGAAAGATAATTTATCTTTGGAAAAAACCTTATTAACTGGCATCCAACGAGTTGCAAAAGAAAATATCTTTTCGGGTCTCAACAATTTACGTGTTTATAATGTCCTAAGCGAGAAATACTCCTCCTATTTTGGCTTGACGGAATACGAAACCGCTAAACTGTTGGAAGACTACGGTCTATCCTTAAACGAAGCGGTACGAAGACAGTATAATGGCTATGTATTTGGCAGTTGCCCTGTTTACAACCCGTGGTCAATTCTAAACTACGCGGCGGATCACAAGCTCAACAATTACTGGATTGGAACATCTGGGAACACCTTGATTGCAGAAGCTCTAAAGCATGCCGACAGCGCATTTTACGATGATTTTGACCGTCTCGCCAGTGATAAACAGGCAGAAATCGAAGTTGATATAGATATGGCGTTAGCCGAAATTATCGGGGAATCAACAGACCAAAAGCCTCAACCCACGATGCTTAATCGCTATCTCTGGGGGTTACTGATCAATGCAGGATATTTGACAGTCATCAGCACGAGCTATGGCAACCAAGCCCTCGTGCGTATTCCCAATGAAGAAGTGCGAGAAGCCTACGCCGGATGGCTGTCCTCTTTTGCCGCGCTCTCCACCGGTATGTTTATCAAGCTTTTCCGTTACATGACGGAAGGCGACGTAGAGCACTTTGTCAAACAATACAGCAATATGCTTTCACAATCCCTTAGCTATCACGACACCGCCACCGACAGCGAGGCTGTCTACCATGCATTATTCCTAGGTATGTGCATGACACTCGGCGA
>JAISHZ010000378.1 GCA_031262285.1 Lachnospiraceae bacterium
AAAGTCTTGAAGAGCGGCTTTCATTTCCTCTGTAATCCGGTAGATTCCCTCTCCTTGCAGGGACTGCATGAGATCCGCACATTTCACCGGATCGTTCCCGGCGATATGATAAAGCAATCGCTCTAAATTGCTGGAAATCAAAATATCCATCGAAGGGGAGGTGGTCAGCACAAATTCGCGGTTGCGATTGTATTCCCCGGTGGTCAAGAAATCATAGAGCACCTTATTCTCATTTGACGCACAGACCAACTTATCAATGGGTACTCCCATTTGTTTCGCATAATATGCCGCCAAAATATTGCCAAAATTGCCGGTAGGTACTGTCACGCAAATCGGATCGGTACTATGGATGTGCCCGCGACGAATCAATTGTGCATAGGTATATACGTAATACACGACTTGCGGAATCAAACGACCGATGTTAATCGAATTGGCTGACGAGAACTGATATCCTTTATCACTCAATTCCTTCCCAAATGCGTGATCATGAAAAATATTTTTCACCGCTGTCTGCGCATCATCAAAGTTGCCATGAATCCCGACTACCAGCGTATTCTCTCCAATTTGTGTCACCATTTGCCGCTCTTGAATCGAACTCACACCGCCTTTGGGGTAAAATACAATGATTTTGGTGCCCGGTACATCCGCAAAACCCGCCAACGCCGCTTTCCCGGTATCGCCGGAAGTCGCCGTCAATATCACGATTTGGTTCGTGATATGATTTTTACGGGCAGCTGTTGTAAGAAGATACGGTAGGATGGAAAGTGCCATATCCTTAAACGCGATCGTCGAACCGTGAAAGAGCTCCAGATAATAGTACTCCCCCACTTTTTGGATAGGTGCGATATCCTGCGTATCAAATTTGGCATCATATGCGTGTTCGATACAATCTTTTAGTTCTTCCTCTGTATAATCGGTAAAGAAGAGACGCATCACTTCATAGGCGATTTCTTGATAGGACATCTGCGCTAAATCACTCCACGATTTCTCTAAGATGGGCAGATGATCCGGGACATACAACCCTCCGTCATCTGATAAACCTTTCAAAATCGCCATGGAAGCTGTTACCGGTTCTGCTTTACTTCTGGTACTTCGATATTGTACTTGCATATACACTCCTATCCGCGCTTTGGGCGCATGAAATTTACGAATAAGAACTGTTGTACAGCTCTTCCCACTGGGTATATAAGTGATCAAGGGATTGCTGCGTATCGTGCAGATCTGCTGATAGTGCAGTTAATCTTTGAAAATCAGCTGCGACTGTAGGGTCATTCATTTCCTCTGTAAGGGTAGATTTGTGGGATTCCAGCTGTGCAATTTCATTTTCACACTTTTTTAGATCATTTTCTTGCTTTCTACGCTTGGCGATACTTTCTTTTTGGGTTAACCATTCCCGTTTCGTCTGTGTGAGCACAGTCGCGTCTCGACTATCTTGGGAACCTTTGGGTAGGATGGGGGGACGCTTTTCTAAGTAGTAGTCATAATTACCAAGGTAATTGTGAAACTGCCCTTCCCGCAGTTCTAAAATACGGTGAGCGGTGCGATTGATAAAATAACGATCGTGTGAAACGAATAAAACCGTTCCTTCGTAGTGGTTGAGTGCGTTTTCAAGGATTTCTTTGGATGTAATGTCCAAATGATTGGTCGGCTCGTCCAGAATCAAAAAATTCGCATATCCCAACATCAATTTCGCCAAAGATACTCTCCCGCGTTCTCCGCCACTGAGAGTAGAAATCAGTTGAAACACATCATCTTGTGTAAACAAAAAAGCAGCCAAAATATTGCGAATCTGTGTATTGGTCAATTCCGGATACTCATCCGATATTTCATCAAAAAGACTTTTTTCGGAATGCAAGACATTGTGCTCTTGATCGTAATACCCGATTTCTACTTTGCTGCCCAGTACGACTTGACCGGTGTCGGGAGCCACGAGTCCATTGAGGATCTTTAGAAGAGTCGTCTTACCTGTACCGTTATCGCCGATTATCGCTACGTGTTCTCCACGTTTGATGTCTAAATCGACATCCGTAAAAAGAGAAAGTGTATCGAAGGATTTGGACAATCCTCGTATCGACAAAACATCATTACCACTGCTGATACGCGGTTTTAAGGTCAAATGAATATCCGTGCGTGCTTGCGATGGACGTTCCAGGACTTCTATTTTCTCCACCATTTTTTCGCGGCTTTCTGCTCTGCGAATGGATTTTTCGCGGTTAAAACTGCGCAGTTTGGTAATGATCTCTTCCTGTCGCCGCAACTCTTTTTGTTGGTTTTCATAGGCGCGAATAGCGGCGTCACGTAGCTGTTGCTTTTTGGTCGCAAAATCCGTATAGTTGCCCAGATAGCTCGTCGCTTTCCCTTGTTCTAGTTCTATGACTTTATTGACGACTCTATTGAGAAAATATCGATCATGAGAGACCAACAAGAGAGCTCCCTTGTAATTCATCAAATAGGTCTCTAGCCATGCGATGGAATTCATATCCAAATGGTTGGTAGGTTCGTCCAAAATAATGAAATCCGGAGCAAGCAGAAGTAATTTCCCCAGTGCCACACGGGTCTTTTGCCCACCGGAAAGTGTGGCACAACTCTTGGGAAAGTCCTCTTCGTCAAAGCCGAGTCCTTTTAATACTCCGACGACTTCGCTTCGATACGTATAGCCGTCTTTTTGCTCATATTCATGTGTCATTTGCGCATAAGCACTCATGCGCGCTTCCAATTGATCGCCGCTTTCTGATTTCATCAAAAGCTCATATTCTCGAATGCGGTTTTCCAGATCTAAGAGGTCTTGTTTGGTTTGGAGGAGTTCCTCAAAGACAGTGTTGGTAGACTGTAAGGAAGCGTTCTGTGGTAAATACCCTACGCTTTTGCCTTTCGCAAAGATCACGCTTCCATCTTGCGCGGACTGCTCTCCCACTAGTATGCGAATCAATGTCGTCTTTCCGGCACCATTGATGCCGACTAGAGCGACTTTTTCTGTATCTTCTATATGAAAACCAACGTTTTGAAAGATTTCTTTCCCGGAAAATGCGATGGAAAGATTGTGGCAGTTCAACATCATCGTACCGTACTCCTTTGCTCAAAAATCTGATGAGGATGAAAAAAGTAAGGTATGCGATTGTGCCAATACGACTTTTTGCGGATTGGTTTGATACGCGATAAAATATTCTAATATCTTCTCCGCTATCTGCGTTGCATCCGCGTGTGTACTTTCAATCACCAAATCATAATTATCTGCGTTAAAATAATCCAATCCATATAACTCGCGAAATCTGTCTTGTTCCATTCGTTGTCGGCAAAGCAATGCTTCTTTACATTGTTCCAAAGAATCATACTTTTCTGAATCAGCACGTTTACTGTCTTGGTAAACCCGCTTGGCGGCTTCGTCTGCATCTACCTTAACGAATACTTTAAAAGAGCGCGGTGCGAAATTCCACGCCAAACGCGAGTCAAAGACGACATTATCTCTTTGTGAATCCAGGAGCGCGGTCCGCTTATCAATCAAATCATCCACTGACCGATCTCCTCTTTTGATATCCTCATTTACTTTTTTGTTGAATTCCTCAACGGATAGACCTCTTTCTACCGCAAGCTCTCGAAAAATACTCCCCGCCGAGATTACTTCATATCCTTTTTGGCTCAATACCGTGCAGATACTGGATTTGCCACTTCCTAAGTTTCCTGTGATTGAAATATTCATTTCGTCATCCTTACCCTTTGCGAATCATAGGTGTCGTGTTATCTCATTCCATCTGAAACTGACTTTCATAAAGTGTAGCATAAAATCCCCGCTTTTCCAACAGGCTTTCATGCGTTCCTTGCTCTACTACATCGCCGTCGCGCATCACCAATATGATATCCGCTTCTTTGATCGTCGATAAGCGATGTGCGACTACGAAACTCGTCCGTCCCTGCATCATTTTCGCAAAAGCTTTTTGAATCTTCTGTTCTGTACGTGTATCAATGGAGGATGTTGCTTCATCCAATATCAACATGGGTGGAAGGTGTAGCATAACGCGTGTGATACAAAGCAATTGCTTTTGTCCTTGCGAGAGATTCCCCCCATCTTCCTTGATCGGCGTGTCATACCCTTGGGGTAACCGTTTAATAAAACTATGCGCATGAGACGCTTTCGCTGCTTGTATCACTTCCTCCGGATCTGCGCCTGGTCTGGATATCGCGATATTGTCGCGAATCGTTCCTTGGCGTAGCCATGTGTCTTGTAGTACCATCCCGAAAGAGGAGCGCAAGCTTTTCCTTGTCAGATTGCGGATATCTGTCCCATCCATCGAGATGGTGCCAGACGTAACATCATAAAAACGCAGAAGCAGATTGATGAGTGTTGTCTTCCCACACCCGGTAGGTCCTACGATCGCCACACGTTGCCCCGGCTTTACATGCAAACAAAAATCTTCAATGAGTTTGCGTTCCGGTTCATAACGAAAGAAGACATGCGAAAGGGACACTTCGCCTTTGGCGTCTACCAACTCTGTCGCGTCTTCTTTATCCGGAATCTGCGGTTCTACATCAATAAATTCAAAAATTCTTGACGCACACGCGATCGCATTTTGCAGTTCTGCAAAAACACCTGATATTTCATTAAACGGCTTGGTATACTGGTTGGCATAACTTAAAAAAGCGGAAAGTCTACCGACACTTACCGCACCTTGAATCGCTGCCACAGCGCCCAGCACTGCCACTCCTGCGTAAACAATGGCATTCACGAAGCGCGTTACCGGATTGGTCAAAGAAGAAAAGAAAGTGGCTTTTAAGGATGCTTGCGAAAGCCTTACATTGATGGATTCAAACTCCTCGTTCGCCGCTTTTTCTCTGGAAAACGCTTTGACGACTTTGAGATTGCCAAGTAGCTCTTCCGTTAACTGCGTCTGCTCTCCGCGAATTTGAGATTGCAGTTGAAACATCGAATACGTCTTACGGGTAATATATCGCGCTGCGACGATAGAAAGCGGTGTTAAGATCACGACTACCAGTGCAATCGGCACATTTGTGATCAACATAAAGTAAAGCGTTCCCACGATCGTCAGAAAACCCGTAAATAATTGCGAAAATCCCATGTTCAAACCGTCTGCAAACGTTTCCACATCGGTAACCATACGGCTGACGATATCTCCTGTGGAATGGCGATCTGCATAGCTCATTGGTAACGACTGTAATTTTAAGAAGGCGTCTTGTCGAATGTCTTTGATCATTCGGTAAGTAATGTGGTTATTGCAAAGACTCATTAGCCACTGTCCAAGAGCGGACACTCCCATGACAATACCGATTTGTATCAATATTGTGGTTAACGCTGAAAATGAAACAGTTCCTTTGCCTAAAATCAAATCTACTCCATCACCGGTCAGTAGCGGAATCGTCAACGATCCCACTGTCGATATCACCGCACACGATAAAGAAAGAAGCACAAAAAACCAATATTTACCGATATAAGGAAGGATTCTGCGTATCGTTTCTTTTTTGATACTCACCTTACCACCTCCCCAACGATTTCTCTGTAAACACTACATCCCAAAAGAAGCTCCTCATGCGTCCCAAATCCAACCATCTTCCCATCTTCCAACACCAAAATACGATCGGCACCACGCACCGCTGTATGTCTCTGCGAGATCAAAAAGGTCGCACGCGCTTTTGCTCCCTTCAGAGCGCGCCTAAGCGCAACATCTGTCAAATAATCCAACGCGGAAGAACTATCATCCAAGATCAGTATTTCCGGTTTTCTCACCAACGCTCTGGCGATGGTGAGTCTCTGCCTTTGTCCTCCGGAAAAATTAAGACCTCCCGCACTGACTTTTTGTTTGAGTACCTCTGCTTCCGACCCCAAAAACTCCATTGCTTGTGCGATCGTTAACGCTTCTTTCATTTCTTCCTCTGTTGCATCTTCTTTTCCCATTTTTAGATTCGTTTCAATACTTCCTTTGAAAAGAACCACTTTTTGTGGCACGATACCAACTTTTAAGCGTAGGTCGTGTGAATCTAACCGACGAATATCTACACCGCACAGTCGAATGCTTCCATGGGTAGCTTCGTAAAATCGTGGTATCAGATTCACCAACGATGTTTTACCGGATCCCGTCCCACCCAAAATGCCAATGGTTTCTCCCTCATTTACAGAAAAGTGAATATCGGTAAGGCTTTCTTCTTGTGCGCCTTCATACGTGAGGGATACATGGTCAAACTCCAAATAAGGACTGTGCGTCTTACTCCTATCCGGATGGATATCCTCCAATTGTCGAGGCTCCGATTCCTGCTCCATCGCGGTAGATACCCTGCCTGCACAAGCCAAGGCTTTTGTCATCGTAACCACGAGATTCGCCAGTTTTACCAGTTCGACCAATATTTGCGACATATAACTGATCAATGCCACCAGTTGCCCTTGTGTGATCGTCCCGACGTTGGTTTGAACAGCACCGGTACGAATCAACACGATCAATGCTCCATTGATTAACAGAAAGGTAAGCGGATTCAATAACACACTGATTTGTCCGGCTTTTACTTGTTGCGTAAAATAAGTTTGATTGGCTTGTGCAAAGGATGCAATTTCATCTTTTTCTTTATGGAAAGCACGAAGTACTCGTATCCCTGTCAGATTCTCTCTCGTCAGATTTAAAACTTTTTCCAGAGCTTTTTGCACTCTGCGATACATCGGGATCGTTTTCATCAAAACGAGGAATACGACGGCACTCATAAGAGGGATTACAATGACAAAGATGATCGCACTCTTGATATCAATGGTAAACGCCATAATTGCCGCACCAAAAACGATTACAGGGGATCGTAAGAACAAACGCAGTACCATATTGACGCCGGTTTGTATTTGATTAATGTCGCTTGTCATATGCGTTATCATCGCAGAAGAACCCAGTTGATCAATCTGTGTATATCCAATCGACAATAATCGTGAAAATAAGGTTTGCCTTAGTTTTGCACCAAAACCCATTGCTGCTTTCGCCGCGAAATACTGGGCGGTCACAGAAAAAGCGAGTCCCACTGCCGCCAAACACACCAAAAGCAAACACATTTGCCGGACGATGCCATAATTTTGTGTTTCAATCCCTCTGTCAATCAAAATAACCATTATCAGAGGGACCAATAATTCTAACAAAGCTTCCAATAGCTTAAAGAATGGTGCCAAAACAGATTCTTTTTTGTAATCCTTTAATAAATACAAGAGTTTTTTCATATATGCCTTTGTCTGTAGAAGGAGGTTACTATTGCAGCATTTTGCAGGGATTGTGACGCTAAATTGCTTAGCGATATAATTATTAGTTATATTTCACGTGATTGCCGATCTACACAAAGAGCGGTGTATACCGGACGAACCGCGCAGAGCCGAGGGGAGTTTTGGGTGTTAGACTCTCTGAGCGTTCCGATGAGACCAAGTGAAAATGCGCGCACAAGCAGGCGCTCATTTTCACTTGGTCTCATCTCCACAGAACGTATAACA
>JAISHZ010000379.1 GCA_031262285.1 Lachnospiraceae bacterium
GAAGAGAGTAGGGGACAGTTTTGGGTGTTATACGTTCTGTGGAGATGAGACCAAGTAAAAATGAGCGCTTGCTTGTGCGCTTATTTTTGCAGCCCGGGCTCATCGGAACGCCCAGAGAGTCTAACACCCAAAACTCCCCTCGGCTCTGTTCGGTTCGTCCAGGTTACACTGCCTTCAATGTAGATCGGCGAACGCGTGAATTGTTACCTGAATAGTAGTGAAGCAACAAAAGACAGGAAAACTATTTGACACACGATACAGACTCTATTACACTGAAATGGAAAACCAAACCCAAATCAACGCTAACCAAAGCGTCGACTTGACATACTGTCAAGAGAAAGGAATCCATATGAATAAAAGCGCGTTTTACAAATTATCGTATGGCGTTTATGTCATCAGTACGATGGATGGGAACCGGCCTACCGGTTGTACGGCGAACAGTGCGATGCAGATCACATCTGATCCGGCTACTATCGCGATCAGTATCAACCACGACAACTTCACCAACTCTTGTATTGAAAAAACAGGTAAGTTCGCAATTACTATTTTGGGAGAACATACGGATCCCGGGATTATCGGTACCTTTGGTTTTCAAAGCGGACGCACAGTGGATAAATTTGCAGACGTAGCATACGAAAGCAAAGAAGAGATCCCGGTAATCAAAGATGCTTGTGCTTACATGGTTTGTGAAGTCGTTCATAAGATGGAAACCGAATCGCATACCGTTTTCCTGGGAAAAGTAATCGATGCTGACATATTACAAGACGACGTTGAAATGACATATGCGTACTATCATAAAGTGATTAAGGGGAAAAGCCCCAAGAACGCGCCGACTTATATAGCACCGGAAGAGGCGACCACTACTTCTGAGCGCTATGTGTGCAGTGTATGCGGATATGTCTACGATGGGGAGACGCCGTTTGAATCCCTACCGGATGACTACCGGTGTCCTGTATGCAAACAACCCAAATCGGCTTTTGTGAAAAAAGAGACAGCATAGGATGCGGAAGTAAAATGTTATTGCAATTTCTTCCTTTTTCGTAAATCAATAAAAAAATCTTTCAAAAGCTGACTGCACTGCGTTTCACAGATACCGGTAAGGATACGAGCTTGATGATTAAAGTCCGGCATATCCAAAAGGTTGATGATGGAACCGGCGCAGCCGGCTTTGGGATTCATACAACCGATGACGACCAAAGGAAACCTTGCTTGTAAGATAGCGCCCGAGCACATGGGACATGGCTCTAACGTAATATAAATCGTACAATCTTCCAATCGCCAGTCGCCGAAGTGCTTACACGCTCTGCGGATGGCCGTGAGCTCGGCATGAGCGAGGGTGCTTTTGTCTTTGTTACGTCGATTGTACCCGCGACCGATGATTTCACGATTTCGAACTACGACGCACCCAATAGGGACTTCCCCAAGGGCAGAAGCCTTCTTTGCTTGACGCAAAGCTTCCTTCATATAATATTCGTGTTCGGTTAGCGTCAATTCCATATTTGAAAGCCTTCCTATTGTGCTTGAATGAGTACGCGAATGCCCATAATCAATGTTTTCAGTTATTTTATGTTCGAATTAGAATACTTGAAAGCAGTTATGTGATCTCGCGATACAATAGCATTATGTTTATTTGAAACCGTATACTAGCACAGTGCAATCCGTGCGTATGAAACACGATTATAGGAACCAAGAACAGGTTCCTATAATCGATTGACGGCGCAAGATCGGCGTCTTTTATCGAAAACTGCGATGCAGTTTCCGATATGACCTATTATATACGATCCGATTATCGCTAACAAGGTTTGATGAGGAACATTATGAAGGTCTGTGGGTTAAACAAAACGACACTTTTAGATTACCCGGAACATATCGCCGCAACAGTATTTACACCCGGATGCAATTTTCGATGTTCTTTTTGTCACAATTCGAAGCTGATTGACCCGCAGGAGAATACCTCCGAGATCTCTCAAGCAGAACTTGGGATCTTTTTTCGGAAACGGCAGGGAATCCTGGAAGGCGTCTGCATCACAGGCGGAGAGCCAACCCTTCAAGGAGAGTTAGAACCATTTTGCCGCGAGCTGAAAGCATTAGGATACCTTGTGAAACTCGATACAAACGGTTCAAAACCCGATGTATTACACAGTTTACTACAAAAGCGCCTAGTTGACTATGTTTCAATGGATATTAAGACCACGCCTGAACACTACGCGATAATATGCGGACTATCCGCACTTGATCTAAACTTGATCAATCAAAGTATACGCGTTCTGAAAGAATCTGATATCGAATATGAATTTCGCACAACCGTTGTGAAAGAACTACACAAGGAAAGCGATATATGGAAAATCGGAGAATGGATCATGGGAGCCAAACGGTATTTCCTTCAACACTTTCGAGAGAATCCCAATGTATTGATACAAGGCTACCATTCATGCAGTCCAAAACAGATGGAATCCTATCGAGAAATCATGCAAAGATTTGTGAAATATGTGAAAATCAGAGGATAAATCGTTGAGAAAACGATAAATCTTTCAAAAAGATACTGTGAAATTTTCACATTTCATTGTATAATGTAATAGATTACACCGCAACGTAAGTTTGGTTCCTATAGGAGAGATACTATGCTTGTAACGCTAGTTCCGCTTTTTGACGAAAAGATGTCTGTTGGCGCATATTCCTTGTTTAGCCAGAAAAAGAATTTACTGCTCAATCCAAACTTGTTGGGTACAGGACAAAATGACGGCGCTTCACAGATTGTAGGACTGGAAGTGATTCAGAATATCGGGATCGACACCCTCACAGGAGGGAAAGAGGTCTTTATTGAAGTGAATAACATTTCGATCTTTTCTGATATACCGGAGCAGTGCAACGCACCTCATCAACAGTTGGTTTTGCTGATGGACAACTCT
>JAISHZ010000009.1 GCA_031262285.1 Lachnospiraceae bacterium
GGCTGCTTGTTCTTCCGTTTCAAATGCGTTCATATGCCCTTTGGGGAAACTCCAAGTCCGCGACCCATGCTGAAATAGCACAAGATATTCCGGCTCGCCGCTCATGAAGCGATACACAATGATACCCGCTGATTTGTGATAAATCGCGTCAATGGTTGTTTGATAAAACTTCTCCACAAAATGAACTGCTTCGCCGATTTCATTTTGCGTAAATACCATGCCGTCGGGCGCTGCTACTAATTTATCCTCCACATCGTTCTCGCGATGTATGATACCTATGACCCGCCCGGTGAAGGTTTTCAGTGGTTCGCTTACCCCCATGATGTATACATCAAGCCCCGAACCGTCCGGAGCAAGTTCGTCATCAAGATAACCGTAGTTGATACTGTAAAAAATAGTATTCGTTCGAGGGTGATATGTACCTGCCGGGCGATCAACGGTGACGGTAGCGATCGTACCAAGTAACGCCCTGACTTGCGCTTTGCGTAGGATTTGGCTTATGACGTTGTCTTTCCCCTCAGTATAAGCATTCCTGTCATTCGGATATTTCACTGCCAATTCCAACTTGGTTTTTTCATATTCATGAGCGGCAGTGCTGTTCGCATTCAGATAATCTCGAAAGCGGATATAGTTTTTCCACTGCGTGCTGCCATAAATTACGATATGAATATGATATGATCTCGTGTCAGCCTCTTCATTGCCGTCACACAATAAAATGTCGTTTGAAATGGCGTGTAATTTACTTTTGTAAAAGCCTTTCTCCTCAAGTACACCGATCAATGGTAAAACACTGTCAAAGTTGATCACGCCAACCGCAATATCAATGATTGGCTTCGCTTTTACAGAACGGATTGCGGTACTTCCAACATGCTGAATATCCACAGCGGCATCACCGAATACGCTTTTTAACTGTGCGATTGTCCGTGCCGAGGCGGTTTCCCACTCCGGGTCGTGATCGTATAATTCCACTGTTCCACGTTTACATCCGAGTACCATATCGACCTCCTAAAAATGATCTACCCACCGTAATATTGTCGTTTTGCGTCAAAGTATCCCGGTAGTTTGCCAACGAATCTGTTCCACCAATTCGTATGCAGCATCGTGTATTCGTTTGGGCTGCTCCGTAAAGAACTCGATCACCGATTTATGATTTTTGATATTCCAGAGCCCTGCCACTTGTCCGTCAATGGCGATCGTCGGGAGACAGATACCCGCTCTTGTGACGACCGCTTTTTTATATTCCGCTGAAAGTACTGCACTGCGTTCCATGTATGACACGATGAGCGGGTCAAATCCGGACAGCAATGTTAATGGGGGAATATCGCCGGTATCTGTTTTGTCATCTATGTCATAATAAACACCTTTATTGTATTCGAACCGAGAATACTCGTCCAGATTGAGCGAAAGCAGCTCCTTTTTCCTCTCTTTCTGTAATCCAAAGAACCACGCTGCATCCTTGAGCGTCGCAGGACCGTAAGCCGCGAGAAATCTTCGAAACAAATCCGGCAGTACCTCCTCGAATGTTTGCGTGGGTTCGGCATCGATCAAATCAAAATCGCGACTCGTCATCTCACGGAAAGCGACCTTGCCAAGGCGCGCCAACTCGCAAAAAACACCACCCCATGGGGATAATGCTCTTTCGATGATATATCTGTCATATTCATCCGCAAATATCAAACGCATTTCGGAACGTGAATAAACACCGTCCTCCATAAGTCCAATCACTTTGTCTGCTATTTCCTTATATGGCTCGCCAAAGCGCCATTCACCTGAATTGAGCGCCAGCAACGTCGGCAAGTCATCAATAGGTACGCCGTGCAGCGCGTGGTGGATCCATGTCTTCGTGAGAGCGTGTTTCCATCCTATCAGACTCGCACCTCGAATCAGGGCTGAAAAAGCGACATTCCGATGGAACCAACAATGTAAGCCCAGAAGTTCATGGGAAAGCATGGTAATATCCGTACATTTTCGCGATAGATACAGTCCGTGCATCCGCCTTCGCAAAATGTGTTCCGTAGTCTTATCCACTTAATGAAAACTCACTTTCTTGTGATAATTCACTGCTTGATACGATTTGTCTTGTCGAAAACTACAGCGTAATTTCGATATAAGGTGTTGTTCTTCGCCGTCTATCAATGATAGGAACTCGAATTTGGTTTCAATCATGATTATTTGATTTTAGCACGCATATTGGAAAAAGTCGACAATATTCTTGCGAAATCTTACGGAGTGCGACTTCGAAGTTACATTTCAAGCGTTCGCTGATCTACGTTTCAAGGTCAGTGTATCCCGGACGAACCGGGTTCACTCCACTACGTTAAGGGCTATGTATCCCGGACGAACCGCGCAGAGCCGAGGGAGTTTTGGGTGTTAGACTCTCTGGGCGTTCCGATGAGCCCGGGCATGGTCTCCATCTTCACAGAACGTATAACACCCAAAAATCCCTCGGCTCTGTGCGGTTCTGTGCACCGATAAGCTATTAAACATCGACAAACAGAAAAAAGAATCTGATTCATCTTTACTTTGGGTAGTTGACGATTGCATCTGAAATTTATGTTATTGACATAGCGCGTAAAATAGTAATGTTATAAGTATATATTATAGCAAAATCATTTGACAATTATTACGTTTAGTGATATAGTACATTAAACGTAATACTTACTGACACAAATTCAAAGATGGAGCTATCATGCGGGATAACAGATCGGGTGGCGCGCTTACTGAGACGACTTTTCTTATTTTATTGTCCACTTATACACCGAAACATGGGTATGCGATTATGCAGTTTATTGAACTGGAAACGAACGGTCGAGTACTGCTTGGTGCCGGTACTTTATACGGAGCGATAAACAGCCTGTTAGACAAAAAATGGATTATTTCAACCGGCGCGTCAGAACCGGGGAGCAACAAAAAAGATTATGAGATTACGCCACTCGGACGCATGATCGTAGAGCGAGAGATTGCACGAATCCATGAATTGTACAGCATGGCAAAAAAAATTACAGATGACCTTTGAAAGCAGGCAAAACGACAAAATAGCACGCGGTAAATCTGCGTAGACGGGAGTGATAATGGAAAAGAAAGTGTTTCGGTATTTTTTGGATTTTACACAAGGACAAGAGACATGGCTAAACGAAATGTCCCAAAAAGGTTGGCGGTTAAAAAAATGCGGGCAGCTATCCTATACGTTTGAAAACTGCGATCCGGGTGAGTATGAATATGCCGTTGAATTTGTTGGGTATCTGTCTGATACAAAGTCCAAAAGCTACAAGCAATTCTTGGATGAGATGGGATATCGAACGATCTACAAGAATGTGAATGTCGGAATATACGTCGGAAAAGTGAAATGGCGGCCTTGGGCAGAGGGTGCCGGTCAGATAGCAACCGCTCCCGGCAATATACTAAAAGAGCTGATTATTGTAGAGAAGCGTAAGGATGGGACGCTATTTGAGTTGCATACTGATCTTTCAGATCAAATCGAAACCCTTCGTAAGATCAGTACTCCTTATTATTTTAGCGCAGGGATGTTCTTTCTGGCAGCATGGATATGTGGCGTTTTGGCTCTTAGTATCCAAGCTTTTGCTTTTTTATTCGGTATTTTGCCGTTTTTGCTACTAAGCTGCTTGTGTTACTTTCCGGCAAGGAGTATTACAAAAAGAAGAAATCGTCTGCTTCAAGAAACCAAAGTGAACGAACATGACTCGATCCGCAAAGGCAAAGGAAAGATTGTACTATTGATCTTATTACCTATCCTGATCCTCGCGAGTATTTTTGGCGGTATGTATCTGGCAGATATTCCGTTCAATAGCTATACGATGAGAATGGCAGTGACTTCTACCGGTAAAGCGTTTTGGAAATCAGAGTACCGATATTTTGATGGGATAAGGTATCACCAAGTTACACTAGAACCGGGAAATCATACCATTCATGTGAACGTTACCACTAAGAGCGGTACTATCACCTTTACCGTTATGGGAAAGGCGGATGATACATACTTTACTCAAACGATTGCCGAAAGCACGGATTTTGATTTTGTGATAGAAACGACCGAAAAAGAGAAGATCACACTTTCGATGGAAGCACAAAAACACGAAGGTAGCTTTCATGTCACATGGGAATAAAGACGAAGGTTTCTTTTATGCTTATGGTGTTCATCGTAACATATCTAGTATAAACGTTTTCAATTACCTTTATGTTTCCTCTAAGAATTCTTGAAAGAGTTAATATGATTCAGCGAATCAATAACATAAAATTTATTAAATTCATTTATACTAGTTGCAACCCAAACGAAATAATGCAACAGTTTGAAAGTAAAAATGCTTCAATTTCCTTGATCAGGTTACAGTTCACGCGTTCGCCGATGTACATTCAAAGGCAGTGTATCCCGGACGCCTATTGTGCGAATTGTGCGCTCGGATACCCCTCGTAAAAACCCCGGAGTAAATACTCCGGGGTTTTCTCTTGACCATTCAATCCCTATATCAGATCTTGTTTCGCTCAGAACTCATTATTTCATGTTCTTCTTTCTTTTTTTCGCCAAAATGATCACACCTCCGGATATCCCTGTTATTACAATTCCTCCTGCTATCGCAAATCCTGTTATCCACAAGATCGTAGGTAGAACGTCAGCTTTTGGGGAAATCGGAGAAATCGTCATTAAGGCTTCTTCTCTCAGAGGCGATGAGGAGCGCTGTCCTTCATCGTTTTTGCCGGTGTCGTCAACATCTCCTGTCTTAGGACTAGTAACCCCTTGACCCGCTATTCCAATGGGAGCATTATTGATGCTTTCGGAATCGCTCGTACCCGAACCGCTGCCGTTCCCGCCATTGCTCGAACTACCGCCGCTACCGGAACCGCTGCTTATGGTTCCCAGTACAAATGCGTACGTACTAAAGTGATCTGTTGAAAATTCTACCACATACTGTCCATTGACCTGTACAATACTGTGCGGCAAGATCTGTGCTGTCCCATCAATCACTCTGATCACGTGCAATTCGTCCCTTTGATTCACCAAGTTTTCCGGTAGAGGTAACTGTAGTTTGATGGTAAAGCCATTCTGCGGTTGAATCAGTTCATCTGTTCCCTGTACATAGAGTGATATAGAGAACGCAAAGACTTTATTTTGGGGAAGATCTAATAGCAGAGCTACTTGGGTATCTTCTGCTCCTTCTTGATCTTCTGTAAAACGAATCTCTACCGACTTCCCGCCAAATACCTGCTCAACGTTTACCGGATTACCGTTTTGATCCGTTACTTCACTTTTGATATATTGTGATAGTCCTTCGAAGATGCTAACCGTTTCTTGTGTTACCAAGAGCTCTGCTTCCTCACCTCCACTCTCCGAATCTCCTTCTTTGGGTTCTTCGGGAATGGGACTCACGATAAAGCTTATCTGTAGACTTCCTTGTATCTCATTGCCCTCTCCCATTACTGTCACTTGGGAAGTGTAGGTACCTGCCAAGAGTCCCTTCGCCGGGGTAATGAGGAAATTACTCGTTTCTCCTGCAAGTAAGCTTTCCATACTTTGTGTGGATAGCGTGAATCCGGTGCTATCAGACAAAGCAAGTTTTAGGGTTCCGGTAGGACTGTTCCCGGTGTTTTGCACCTTTACGACAAGACCTGCCGGTACATCGTACCCAACGTTAACTGATGTAAATTGATAAGCTCCCGAAATCGCTCCGTCAGCAGTTACAGCAATCCGGTAGGTGGCAGGATAAACAAGTGCACTTCCCTTGAGCGTTTCATAGTTGATGCCGTCTTGGGGCGTAAAGATCCATGTATAAACAGTGCCCGGCGTCACAGTTTGGGTATCGCCACCTTCCCACGACAGGACACCGGTAATGGGTTGCCCATTATTGGTATTCGTAAACGTACCGGTAAGTCCTGCTGCCGCCAATGTCTTGCCGCTCTCAAGGATTTGTGTGAAAGACGGCTCCCCTTGAGGGGTTCCTTTGGTTACTTCTACCGCAACAATTCCTTCTACGGATGTATATAACTGCGTATCGGT
>JAISHZ010000121.1 GCA_031262285.1 Lachnospiraceae bacterium
CAACCGGGTGTGCTATCGTATCTGTTGTCGATGACGGTAGGTAAGCGCTATGGCGGAACCGTTACGGCAGATGAACTGGGACTTCCGGTACAAGAATCAGGACTTTGCCTTCCTTGCGGCGCGTGTGGGCGTTGGCAGGCGTAAGGGAAAAGAAAACATCAAAACTTGCTTAAAAATCAGCAAAGAGAAGGGGGATATGATTGAAACACAATAAACTTTTTTTGGAAAAAGTCTATGAATCCATCGTTTCAGTACTACCGATTACAGCGATCGTGTTGCTGTTGAGCATTTCGATAGCTCCTTTGACCACTGCGACGCTGACGATGTTTCTCTTTGGCGCTTTGCTTTTGATCTTTGGGATGGGATTCTTTACCTTAGGGGTTGATATGTCTATGATTCCCTTAGGAGAAGGGATCGGCGTCAAAATCAGTAAGACGAAAAGCTTGATTCTTCCGCTGTTTGCGATTCTGGTGTTGGGGATTATCGTGACCATAGCAGAGCCGGATTTGCAGGTTCTCGCGCAGCAGGTGGCAGCGATTCCCAATATGACGTTGATCTTTACAGTGGCGGTGGGAGTGGGGGTCTTCTTACTTCTTTCGCAAATCAGGATGTTACTCCATATCCCTCTTTCTGTTCTCTTATGGATCTTTTACGGTGTTATTTTCATCTTGGCATATTTTGCACCCAACAATATGATTGCCGTTTCGTTTGACTCCGGCGGGGTGACGACAGGACCGATTACCGTTCCGTTTATCATGGCGCTTGGAATTGGTCTGGCTTCCGTTCGAAGCGATCGCAACTCTGACAAAGACAGTTTCGGATTAATCGCGCTATCCAGCGTTGGTCCTATATTGTGCGTGTTGATACTAGGACTCGTGTATCGTCCACAGGAATCTGTGCAGCCGATGGTTTCCATGGCTGACTTGACGACTACCAGACAGGTGGCGCAACAGTTCCTCGTCGGTTTGCCACACTATGCGAAAGAGGTGGCGTTGGCGATTTTGCCGATTGTTATTATATTTCTGTTATTTCAAGCGATGTTTCGCCGTTTTCATTCCAGAACCCTCCTTCGGATTGCTTCCGGCTTTTTGTATACATACTTGGGATTGGTTTTGTTTTTAACGGGAGTAAATGTTGGGTTTATGCCCGCCGGACAGTATATCGGCGCGTCTCTTGCAAGCGATGGGACACAATGGCTGCTGATTCCTGTCGGTATGGCGATTGGATATTTTATTGTAAAAGCGGAGCCTGCCGTCGCCGTACTGACCAAGCAGGTAGAAGAAGTCACCGGAGGAGCGGTTTCGAAACGCTCGATTCTACTGAGCCTTTCAATAGCAGTGGCGTTTTCCGTAGGTCTGGCGATGCTTCGTATCCTCCTAGGCATACCGATCATGTGGTTCTTGATCCCGGGGTATTTGGTCGCTTTACTGATGACCTTCTTTGTCCCGCAGTTGTTTACCGGTATTGCGTTTGACTCCGGCGGGGTAGCAAGCGGACCGATGACAGCGACCTTTTTACTTCCTCTGGCAAAAGGTGCGTGTGAAGCGTTGGGCGGCAATTTGATGCAAGATGCATTTGGAATCGTGGCGATGGTTGCCATGACGCCGTTATTTACGATTCAGACATTGGGACTTTACAGCAAAATCAAGCAAGATCTAGCCAAAAAGCGATTACGATTACAGCTTCAAGAAATTGAGGATGGGATCGTCTATTTTGATTCATGATATGGTCGAATGTACGATCGCAATTGTTATAAGTTGCGTTGATTTTTGAGACGAACGGAAAGGAGAGTGGATATGGCTACGAAGGGCACCATTAAACTGATCGTTGCCTTTGTCGGCAGAGGGGAAGGCAAAGAAATCGCCAAGTTTTTGCAACGAAATCAAATCGAGATCAGTTTCCACAGTTTGGGACGCGGAACAGCGACTTCAGAGTTGATGGATGTGTTGGGACTTGGGAGTTCACAAAAAGATGTCATTTTGGCACTTTCCAACGCAGAACTATCAGAACGAGTGCACAAGCAAATCGGAGAAGCTACCGGAACAGCGATACGAGCGCGTGGCATCGTCTTTAGTCTTCCAATCACAGGATTAAATAATATGATAGCAACCATACTCAATACGCGCGTCATTGGTTCACAGATGGGAGCATTTATGGAAATAGAAAATCAAGAAAATAGCTTGATCTTAATAGCAGTCAACCAAGGTTTTACGGATGAAGTGATGGATACGGCGAGAGCGGCGGGAGCGACAGGCGGCACGATTATCAAAGCTCGTTTTTCGGGTGAAAAGGAATCTGCACATTTGTATGGTATTCAAGTGCAAGCGGAAAAAGAAATCATTGCGATCGTTTCTCCAACGAAACTGCGTAATGTCATCATGGAAACGGTGAATCGCAAACATGGACAAAGCACGGATGCATCCGCAATCCTCTTATCGTTGGGGATTGATCAATTGGTGCGAGTATAAGGGAGAAGTTTGAAAGTAACGGAACTTTCAAACTCCTTGATAGGTACGCGTGCCAGTGGCGCGCAGACGGGAGCAACTATGGAGATACCGGCAATCATCGGAGGAATCCCGATCCGATCAACCCCTCTTTTTTATGGACATCAATACATCGATGAAGACGATGTCGCTGCCGTAGCGCAGACCATGTATCATGATCTCACTTGTGGACCGGAGATCGGAAAGACAGAACAAGCTCTGTGTGAGGCGACGGGTGCGAAATACTGTGTATTGGTAAGCAGTGGAACAGCAGCTCTTCATATAGCAGCCATGGCAGCAGGCATTTCTCCCGGCGATGAGGTCATCGTATCATCGATTACCTTTGCGGCTTCGGCGAACTGTGTGCTCTATTGCGGCGGAACCCCTATATTTGCTGATATTGACAAAGACACATACAACATTGACCCTGCTGATGTCAAGAGAAAGATTACACCACAGACCAAGGCTGTCATTGCGGTGGATTTTACCGGGCAAGTCGTGGATATAGCGGCACTTCGTGAATGGTGCTCCACCTATGGACTGCTGTTGATCGAAGACGCAGCACATTCGCTAGGGAGCCGATATAATGGGAAACGGGTCGGATCTCTGGCAGATATGACTACCTTTAGTTTTCATCCGGTCAAAACGATCACGGGTGGAGAGGGAGGAGCAGTTACGACGAATGACCCGCTTCTGTATGAAAAGTTGCTTCTCGCTCGTACCCACGGTATTACGAGGGATCGCGCATTGATGGAACACCCCAGTGAGGATCCGTGGTACAATGAACAGATCAGTTTGGGTTACAACTATCGCATTACGGATATCCAAGCCGCGTTAATCCGCAGTCAATTGCAGAAATTACCTCTCTTCAGCGCACGAAGAAAAGAGATTTGTGCACGGTACAATGAGGCTTTCCATTCCATACCGGAGTTGATCATCCAAAGAGAGATACCGGAATCTGACACGGTTCGGCATTTATATATCTTGCGTCTACGTCTTTCGAAGTTAACTTGTACAAGGAGAGAATTTTTTGATGCGCTCTGCGCGGAGGGAATTCATCCGCAGGTACATTATCTGCCAGTCTATTGGCACTCCTATTATGAAAAATTGGGTTACAAAAAAGGGCTCTGCCCTCACAGCGAAGAGTATTACCATGAAGTGATGAGCCTGCCCTTGTATTATTCCTTGACCGATCAAGACGTAAGCGATTGTATCGCTGCCGTTCGGAAATTGATTTCCTATTATAGGAACCAAGAGCGGGTTCCTATAATCGATTGACGGCGCAAGAACAGCGCCTTTTATCGGAAACTACGGTGCAGTTTCCGATAAGACCTATTATAGGAACCAAGAACGGGTTCCTATAATCGATTGACGGCGCGAGGACAGCGCCTTTTATCGAAAACTGCGGTGCAGTTTCCGATATGACCTATTATAGGAACCAAGAGCGGGTTCCTATAATAGATTGACAGCGCGAGGACAGCGCCTTTTAGGTGTCTTTGAAAACGAGGTCGATCTCTTTGGTTAATTCTTGATCGATAAAACCGCCGCTTACCATACCGGTCATGATCGCCATGGTTTCTGCGTGGGTCTTTCCTGCTTTGTAAGGGCGATCTTCGCGTAAGGCTTGATATATATCCAGACAACCCAACAGTCGTTCATATTTCCCCAACTCTTTGGCAGCATAGCCGAAAGGGTATCCGTTTCCGTTTAGTTTTTCGTGATGATATGCTGCTACTTTACTGATATCCTCCATCCCCGGGATCTTACTCAAGACTTCATAGGTGATGAGCGCGTGTTTTTTCATTTCCTCAAATTCGTCTAGGGTCAATTTGTCAGGTTTTTCTAGGATGTTGATGTCTACCGCCAATTTTCCGATATCATGTACCGCTCCCGCAAAATAGAACTTCGCGCAATCTTCTTCGGACAATCCATAGTGCTTTGCCATGGTATACGCTTTTTGCGCAATGCCTAAACTATGTAAGGATGTAAAGGTGGATTTGTAGTCTACGATCTTCGCAAAGACCGCAGAGACATTGATCAGTTGTTGGGGAGTCAAGTCGATTTCTTCATAATCTAACACTTCTCGTAAAGCACTTTCCAAATGTTCATCAGATAGTTTTTCAAAGTCTGCATCTGTAATACCGTCTAATAGTAACTGTGTTACCGTCTCACCAAACAGTTTACCGCGCTGGTTCTGAGCGAAAGTACGAACAGCTTCCCACTTCTCCATACCGGATACTTCTTTGAGTTGGGAGCGTTCTTTCCATGCTGTATTCTCTTTATCCTTTAGATCAAATAAAACATCCAGCTGATCTGTTAAATGAATCAAGGCTGCATATAGATTGGTTTCGCTCTCCGTCTTTTGAAAAGGACCGCTGCCGTCCGCGTTTTCATGGTGATGCAGGATCGCATTTACTTGCGGGTGATAAAAAGGAAAGTCTGCCAGATTGCGCTCTCCTAAGATCGAGTGATGACCAAGCCCTTTGGGTAAGGGTTCTCCGGGGTTCGCGTCTGCACCAATATACTCCGACTGTATGTACTGTGTCAGTGCATTGTCATGCAATACGGCATATGCTGCCAGATCAAGTCTGTCATATTTCGTCAAACCCGCTCGCTGCCCCAAAACAACGGAAAGGTAAGCAACCCTTTTACCGTGATTGGTCAGTACGCCGACAAGCTCTGTTTCGACATAGTCCAGTACTTGCGACATTTGTAAAATCAATTCTGTAAATTGAACTTTCATAATAACTCCCGTCTGCGCGCCAACGGCGCGCGTATTAATCAAGAAGTTTGAAAGTTTACTTACTTTCAAACTTGCTCCCGTCTGCGACGTCCTTGCTACCTCAGTTTCACATTAGATTCGCCGTAGATTTCGGATAAACGTTCTTGCAATTGTTTATCCGCGCGTACGGACAAGTTAGCAGGTAACACTTGGATTTTTTTCGTATCTTTTAGGTAGATGATCACTTGATCTTTTCCGTCAGAATCTTCGATGGACTGTAAAAGACGCGCTTTTTCTTTGGCATAGTCGCTCGCTGAAGGAAATTGGATCCACAGTCCTGTGGGGAGCGTGTATTTCGAACGAGATCGCTTTTTCCATCCGTCCTGTTTGATTTCCTCGAAGCCGCATATCTGTTCGCAGAGAAGCTTCCCATCTTTTTCTTCTTCCAGACTGACTTTGCCTTTGACAAAGATCTTCGCATCTTCCACCAACAAATATCCATATTGCTCGTAATCTCGCGGAAATACCACGACTTCTACGCTGCCCAATAAATCTTCGACGGTGATAAATGCCATGACTTGATTGTTTTTGGTGTATTTCAAGGTTTTGTCCGTGATCATACCGCCGATGGTTACGATGGATTGATCGATCACTTCGGTCTTGCCGGTATCGGGATCGATCGCAAAATCAATCGTCGTATTGGTTACATAACGAGCAAGCAGTTCTTGATCATCATCTAAAGGGTGTCCGCTGACATAGATGCCGAGTACCTCTTTTTCAAATCCCAGGAGCATATCTTTCTCATATTCGCCCACTGGCGGAAGTTGCAATTCAAATTCGGATTTGTCAGAATTCTGTGCGAGATCAAATAGGGTGAGCTGTCCGGGAAATTGATTTTTCTTGTTTTTGGTCTGCTTATCGACAACCTGCACATATACGCTCATGAATTGCTTTCTGGTACCACCCAGACCATCCAAAGCCCCTGCTTTGATAAAATTCTCTATAGCACGTTTGTTCACATCTTTTTCGATTGTTCGCTCGATAAAATCGGATAGGTTTTGATAGAGCCCTCCAAGTTGTCGCTCTTTCACAATCGCATCGATGACACCACGTCCCACATTTTTGATTGCAGTGAGAGCGTATCGAATATTTCCGTTTTCTACAGAAAAACGAGCTTCACCTTTGTTGATACTGGGTGGTAAGACCCGAATCCCCATACTACGGCACGTCATCACATACTGTGATACTTTCCCCGGGGAATCGATGACCGACGATAGCAGCGCAGCCATATATTCAACCGGGTAATAATGGCGTAAATAGGCAGTCTGATACGCCACTACAGCATAGCAAGCGGCATGAGACTTGTTAAATGCGTATTTCGCAAAGTCCATCATATCATCATAAATCTGTACCGCGACATCTTTCGGGATCCCTTGTGCACGGCAACCGGGGACTCCTTCCTCGGGGTTACCGTAGACAAAATTGGCACGTTCTTTTTCCATGACAGACTGCTTTTTCTTACTCATGGCGCGCCGCACCAAATCACTGCGCCCTAAGGTATATCCTCCTAAGTCGCGTACGATTTGCATGACTTGTTCTTGGTATACGATACAGCCATAGGTGGGTGCCAAAATAGGCTCCAACTGGGGGCATAGATAAGTCACCGCAGTCTGACTATGCCTTCCACTCAAGTACTTGGGGATGAAATCCATCGGACCGGGACGGTACAGGGAGATCCCCGCAATAATATCCTCTAAGGTTTGGGGTTTAAGCTCTTTCATAAAAGAACGCATACCGCTACTTTCTAATTGAAAGATACCATCTGTCTTACCCGTACCGATCACAGCAAGGACTTCTTTGTCGTCATAGTCTATCTCATCCGTATCAATCTTCTTACCGGTTGTTTTGTAGATGATCTCCACCGCATCATGGATGACCGTCAAAGTGCGCAGGGAGAGAAAGTCCATTTTGAGGAGTCCCAATTCTTCCAAAGTCGTCATGGGATATTGGGTGGTGATGGAACCATCAGCAGCACGAGAAAGCGGAACGAATTCATCGGCAGATCGCGGACAAATCACCACGCCTGCCGCATGAATCGAGGTATGCCTGGGAAGTCCTTCCAGTCTTTTGGACATATCAATCAGACGTTTGATTTGCGGATCTTCTTCATAGCGTTTGCGTAGTTCTGCATTCATTTCCAGCGCTTTACTGATCGTGATCCCCAATTCATTGGGGATGGATTTGGCTATCACATCCACAAAGGAGTAGGGTAGATCCATGACTCTACCCACATCACGAATGACCCCTTTGGCTGCCAATGTACCGAATGTAACGATCTGTACCACTTTCTCCACGCCATATTTGTCCACGACATAGTCGATGACCTCTTGGCGACGTTCGAAGCAAAAGTCGATATCAATATCGGGCATGGAGACTCTTTCCGGATTTAAGAATCGTTCAAAAAGCAGATCATACCGAATCGGATCAATGTCGGTGATTTTTAAGCAGTAAGACGCCAAGCTCCCCGCAGCGGATCCTCGCCCCGGTCCTACAGGAATCCCATGTTGCCTTGCATAGTTGATAAAATCCCAGACGATCAAAAAATAGTCTACATAACCCATCTCTCGAATGACCGACAACTCAAAATCCATTCGCTCTCGCAATAGCGTTAATTCATTAGGATCGGTATGTAAGCCAAAGCGTTCTTGTAGTCCTTCCTCACATCGTTTACATAAATATGTCCATGAATCATATCCCTGCGGGACATCGTATTGTGGCAATTTCGTAACACCAAACGTGATTTCCACTTGACAGCGATCGGCTATTTTTTGTGTATTATCCAAAGCTTCTTGACAATATGGAAAAAGCGATCGCATTTGTTCTTCGCTTTTGACAAAATATTGTCCGCCGTCATAGCGCATACGATCAGTGTCCGTAAGCTTTTTGTTGGTTTGTAAGCATAATAAAATATCGTGGGAATCAACATCAGTTTCATAAGTATAATGTACATCATTGGTCGCCACTAAGGGAATCGCAAGCTCTTGGCTCAGTCTGAGCAGCATCGTATTGACCGTTCGTTGGGTAGCAATCCCATGATCTTGCAGTTCCAGATAATAGTTGCCTTTTCCGAAACAAGCTTCATACTTTAGCGCTATTTGTTTGCCTTCTTCGTATGATCCTCTAGCCAATACACGAGGCAGTTCTCCCGCCAGACACGCGGAGAGCGCGATCAACCCTTCATGGTATGCGGTGAGTACCTCCATATCCACGCGCGGTTTGTAATAAAAGCCTTCCGTGAAACCCAGACTGACGATCTTCATGAGGTTTTGATACCCTGTTTGATTGTACGCCAATAAGACTAAGTGATGATAGCGTTCGTCTCCGGCTCCTACTTCTTTGTCAAATCGCGACTCCGGCGCACAATAGACTTCGCAGCCGATGATCGGTTTGATCCCGGCTTCTTGTGCGGCACGGTAAAAATCGATCACCCCATACATCACACCGTGGTCTGTGATGGCGGCACTGTTCATCCCCAGTTCCTTCACACGTTTCACATATTCTTTAATCTTATTCGAACCGTCTAGGAGCGAGTACTCCGTATGGACGTGTAAATGTGCAAAAGCCATAGGAACCTCCGCATATCGTACGGTAAATTAACGCATCTTCTCGACTGCTTCTTTTAAAGTGTCTGCCATATCAAGCTTCTCCCACGACAAATCCAGATCGTTGCGTCCGAAATGACCATAGGAAGCAGTTTGTGCATAGATCGGGCGACGCAAATCCAACATTTGTATAATCCCGGCAGGACGCAGGTCAAAATATTTGCGTACCAATGTAACCAATGTTTCATCGGAAACCACGCCCGTACCAAAGGTATCAATCATCACGGAAGTCGGATGCGAAACGCCGATTGCATAGGAAAGCTGAATCTCGCAGCGTTTTGCCAGTTTGGCTGCAACGATATTTTTGGCGACATAGCGTGCGGCATATGCAGCGGAACGGTCTACTTTCGTACAGTCTTTTCCCGAAAAAGCACCGCCGCCGTGACGAGCGTAACCACCGTATGTGTCAACGATGATTTTTCGTCCCGTTAGACCACTATCTCCCTTCGGTCCGCCGATGACGAAACGACCGGTAGGGTTGATATAAATCTTCGTATCTGCGTCAATCATCCCTTTTGGCAAAATGGGATTGAGTACATATTCGGTCAAATCTTCGTGAATTTGTTCCTGTGTCACTGCTTCGTCATGTTGAGAAGATATAACGACCGCTTCTAAGCGCAACGGTTTCCCTTCTTCATCATACTCTACGGAAACTTGGCTTTTGCCGTCAGGACGTAAATAAGGTAGAAGACCCTCTTTGCGTACCTTGGTCAGTTGTTTGGTGAGCTTATGTGCCAGACTGATAGGATACGGCATGAATTCCGGTGTTTCATCGGTGGCATATCCAAACATCATGCCTTGATCTCCGGCTCCGATGGTATCGATCGCATCTTCGCCGATTTTGGTCTCAAGTGCATGATCGACACCCATGGCGATGTCTGGGGACTGCTTCTCAAGCGCGACGATCACCGCGCAAGTGTTCCCATCAAACCCTTTTTCCGACGAGTCGTACCCGATATCGGTCACTGTTTTGCGCACGATGTCAGTGATGTCAATGTTGGCCTTGGTGGTAATCTCACCCATAACCAACACGAATCCTGTCTTGGTGGCTGTTTCACATGCTACGCGGCTGTACGGATCCTGTTCTAGTAGAGCGTCTAGTATCGAATCTGATACCGCGTCGCAAAGTTTGTCCGGATGTCCTTCTGTGACAGATTCCGATGTAAAGTAGTATTTCTCCATTTTGTCTCCCATCTGCGCGTGGTGGCGCGCGTGCCCATCTACTTTTTCGTGTGTGCTATAAAAAAAATCCGCTTACAAGAAGCGGACGCATACCATAGACATGATATTTCATCCTCTTATTGCTCGATCACTCGCTCAGGTTGGCACCTTCCGTTATCGGGGTTGCCGTGGCTTCATCGATCCTCTGTACCTCCACCACTCTGAATAAAAGGGAATATGAAATTGTGTTTGAATAAGATTAACCGACTTTAAGTTTAAATTTCATCATTTCTCTTTCGGAATTGACGATGTCAATCTGTGCTCCTAAGGATTGTAGTTTCAGATGAAAGTCTTCGTATCCTCTTTCGATATATTGGATATCGTCCAAAGTCGTAATGCCGTCCGCTGCAAGACCTGCTATGACGAGTGCCGCTCCGGCACGAAGATCCGGCGCATAAATACTGGCTCCTGTGTAGCGTCCCACGCCGTCTATGAAAGCAGTATTGCCTTCTACTTTGATATTTGCTCCCATACGGATCAGCTCATCCACGTATTTAAATCGATTTTCAAAAATACTCTCTGTGACGATACTGGTACCCTTTGCCAAAGCAAGTGCTACTGTGATTTGCGGCTGCATATCCGTTGGGAAACCGGGGTAGGGTAACGTTTTCACATGTGTGTGCGCCAATGGTTTGGATAACACAACACGCATGGCATCGTCGGATTCTTCGATTTGGCAGCCAAGCTCCAGAAGTTTTGCCGAAATAGACTCCAAATGCTTGGGAATGACGTTCTTGACTGTCACGTCACCTTGCGTAATCGCAGCAGCAAACATAAATGTGCCTGCTTCTATCTGGTCGGGAATAATCGTATAATCGGTACCGTGCAGATGGTGGACACCTTTGATTCGTATCACATCCGTACCGGCACCTTTGATATTCGCTCCCATACTATTTAGAAAGTTTGCCAAATCAACAACGTGCGGTTCTTTGGCGGCATTTTCGATCGTCGTTTGTCCTTCGGCCATCGTCGCTGCGAGCATCACATTAATCGTTGCGCCTACACTCACGACATCCATATAAATATGACTACCGATCAATTTCTGTGCAGTCGCCTTAATCAAACCATGTTCAATCGAAACTTCTGCGCCCAAAGCGCGAAGTCCCTTGATGTGTTGATCAATAGCGCGACAACCGATATCGCAGCCTCCGGGCAGCGCTACGGCTGCATCTTTGTATTTCCCAAGTAATGCACCGATTAGATAATACGAAGCTCTGATTTGCTTAATATTGTCGTCTTCCACGTACAAATGCTGAATTTGCGCGGCATTCACACAGACACGGTGGCGATCCAATCTCTTGACCACTGCACCGAGGCGCACCATTGCTTCCATTAGGACATTTGTATCGCTTACATCAGGTACATTATCTATATATACGGTGTCGTTGGTCATCATCGCAGCTGCCAGAATCGGGAGTGCCGCATTCTTGGCACCACCAATCTCAACTTCGCCGACCAACGGATTTCCACCTTTGATGATATATTGTTCCATCGTCATTCCCGTCTGCCTTACTGAAGGCGAAAACAAAAGCATTTACCCATTTTACGAAAAAAACAAGAACTTGTATCAGCGAATCATTAATAGTAAATATCATTATACTAGCATGAAAGCGATTTGTAAACGGAACAAAGGTTCTCCAATCAACATTATCGCAGTGTCAATTGATGTATTT
>JAISHZ010000037.1 GCA_031262285.1 Lachnospiraceae bacterium
ATTGGGTTATTTTAAATATTGGGATTTTTTCATGGAGACATTGAATCAGGTGTTTTCGACTAACTGGTCATATATCAATGTCTTGCTGCCTCTGGGAATCAGTTTTTTTACTTTTCAACAAATTTCGTATCTGGTTGATTGCTTCCGAGAGAAAAATCCTGACTACCAACTCTTAGATTACGCGCTTTTCGTCAGTTTCTTCCCACAGTTGATCGCCGGTCCGATCGTCACGCACAAAGAAATCATTCCGCAATTCCAAGACCTCAATAAGCAACACTTTCATGCTGAGAATTTTTCAAAATGACTGATCGCATTTTCTATCGGATTAGCGAAAAAAGTCTTACTGGCGGATGTCTTTGGTCAGGCGGTAGACTATGGGTTCGCCATTCACACGACGCTAAACTCAGGCGAGATTTTCTTAATTATGTTAAGTTATACGATGCAGATTTATTTCGACTTTAGCGGTTACTGCGACATGGCGGGCGGTATTGCTAAGATGTTCAATATCTACCTCCCAATGAATTTTTCCTCTCCCTATCGCGCCGTGTCTATTCGCGAATTTTGGGATCGTTGGCATATCACGCTGACAAGATTCTTAACCAACTATGTCTATATACCGCTAGGCGGAAACCGAAAAGGTTTAATTCGCACCTGCCTTCATATCTTGATCGTCTTTGTTATCAGCGGGTTGTGGCACGGCGCGCAGTGGACATTTGTGTTTTGGGGATTCTTGCATGGGGTATTTATGGTGGTTGAACGCCTCGTTGCTGCGGCGCGTGACAAGCGCAAGCAAAAGAACGCCCCTCAAAAAGCGACTCGCCTGATAAAGAAAGTATTGGCTTGGGGAATTACATTTTTATTCGTTAACATTACTTGGCTCTACTTTCGTGCGGATTCCATCATGATAGCAAATCAGATGCTGCACCGTGCGTTTTCTTTTACTGCATTCGAAATTCGCGGCGAGCTTTTCTTGATTTATGCAGGGGAACTCTTGCGATTTGTTTTAGAGCGGATTGATGTAATCACGCCGCTATTATATCTTATACCCATGATATTCATGCTCGTTTTATCTATGTTTTTGATTTTGTGTTGTAAAAACACATCACAAATTGTACAAAACGTAAAACCTACGTATCGAACAGCGTTGGCTACCATCTTCTTATTACTCGCCGCAATTGTGTCATTGGGTGGTGAGAGTGCGTTTTTGTACTTTAACTTTTAATACGAAAGTACTCACATGGAGGCATATTTCTATGCAAAAACAACCTCAGCCAAAAACATGGTCTTCTTGGTCTAGGCATGTACTATTATCCTTGGGATGTATCTTACTTTTGATCGCTGTAATGATGATATTGGTAGATCCTTATATGCATTACCATAAACCATTATCCGGGCTTTCCTTTAACTTTCCGCCTCAACGTTATGGTAGTGATGGGATTGAAAAAAACTTTTCGTATGACGCGATCTTGCTGGGAAATTCACTGGCAGAAAATTTTAAGACCTCTGAATTTGACGCTCTATTTGACACTCACGCTGTGAAACTCATATTTTCCGGTTCGTATCTTCAGGAAATGTCAATGAATCTACAAAATTCGTTTGCTTACAACGATGATATCCATGTGGTTTTATGGTCGATTAATTACCCTTATTTACTCTTTGACGCGGATTTAAAGGCATATTCCGATACAGATTATCCCACTTATCTATATGATGACAATCCATTCAATGATGTACATTATCTATATAATTCATTCGCAATCGCTCGTACGCTTCATACCCTGTTCAATACAGTGCGAGGAAAAGAAGCTGAAACCTTTGACGATTATTCTGCATGGTCTGCACCAACCGGTCGGGAAGCCATACTGCAACATTACACCCGTATCGAAAAGACTGAGCCTTCTTCATCTGATGTGAACACGCAAGCAACAACACGTACGCTTGCAATGAATATTCTACCCGTCATTGAAGCTCATCCAAACACTCGCTTTATTTTGTTTTTTCCACCATACAGTATAATATGGTGGGATGAAGCGATCAGACGTAATACTCTCCAAGAATTTTTACAGGGAGAAAACGTCGCATTGACCACATTACTTTCTTATGATAACGTGGAAGTCTACTGTTTTCATGAAGCGATTGATATATATAGCGATCTCAATCACTATTCAGATATCCTACATTACAATGCTACGATTAATTCCTGGATTTTGAATCAAATCCACGCCGGTAAATATCGGATCACACCTGCGAATCAAGAAGAGCATTTAAACCATGTACGAGAAATCCTAGAATCATATGAGTATGATGCGATCTATGAACAGTAACCCATTTTGAGCAACACGAACGCAAACGGAACTGTTGACTGGTTGTACTACCTGATTTTGTGTGGGATGAGCGCGTCTTCCCCGACCCCGCCGGACTCCTTGCACGCATCCATGAAAAGAGGTTGAATACCTGCGTTTGGCTTGCTTTCTTCCCACTGATGCGTAGCATGGTTTTGGAGTATACAGATCGAAACTGCGCGTATCTGGTAAACAATATTTTCTGGGAGACAGTCTCTTGGTTGCACCAATTTTTAATGACAAGAGTATCGCCGAGTATTATCTACCGCAAGGGAGATGGACGGATTATTTTACCGGTAAGGAAGTCTTGGGCGGCACGTGGATGCAGGAGCAAGTGGATTATCTGACGATCTCTCTTTTTGTAAAAGAAAATACTTTACT
>JAISHZ010000051.1 GCA_031262285.1 Lachnospiraceae bacterium
AGTAAAGTACTGACCGGTATGGGAAGCACCTGACTATCTTGCATGGAATAGACAATGGAAATGTTATCGGTACAAACCATGACGGCCAAGATCGTAAAGCATACCCCAAAGACTATTTCAACCACCCCGTTAGATAAGGGGATGCTCCCTTTTTGGCCTTTTACTTCTCTTTGGAGTTTTTCCTTGGGGAGTTTCTCTACAGTCCATTTTTCCGCCTTTTTGTGTGTTATCCGTCCGCGATAATCAACGATAGCGAAAACGATTGTCGTAATAACCAAAGCTTGAATAGCTCCTTCTATACCGACAGATAATCCACCACTGATAGCACCGGCGATAATGTTCGCTATTAGACCGGGGATATCTTTTGACATTACCTCTGATTCTACAAGTGATTTAAGGACACCTGTGATGATACCAATGGACAAAAATACAACAGCAACGATAGTCACCACGTGTTTCAAAGTGCGAATATAGGTTTCAAACAAGGCCGGAGAAATTAAGTACCGAGGGTTCTGCCGGTATTTCTCACTTAATACTGCCGGATCACCAAGCTGGTTTAATACATCTCTCACTTCACGATCCGTAGGGTGATCGGAGAGCATATCCTGAATATTTGCCTCTAGTTCCTGTGAAACATCTTGACGATCTTTCTCGGGCAAGCGTTTTGTTACCTCATATACATACCGTTCTATTAAATCGTTCATATCGTCCTCCTGTCTTGGCATTATCTATTAACTACTTCCATATAAAGATACGTTTGTATGCTGCGGTTTCGTGCTTATTTCTTTCTTTTCATGCTACCTTGTTATGGATTTCCATTTGTAGCTACAGGATCTGTCCTAACTTATTTCTATGGGACTAACAATAGCTGTGATTTGTTTTTGCAATTTATGCCACTCTTCCAACAGAATCTGCAGCAGACTCGTTCCTTCTTCACTAATCACGTAAAATTTGCGTGGTCTGGTCTCTGTTGTATCCCAATGACTGGTGAGCAACCCCTGACTCTCCAATCGCCGCATCAAAGGATAAAGCGTATTAGCTTCTATATCGATCCCTTGTTCCTGAAGAACCTGTAACAATGCATACCCATAAAAAGGCTTTTGTAAGGCACCCAACACCACTAAGATCCAACTCCCCCGTCGAAGTTCAGTCATATAACTTTGTAATCGATCCGTATCTATCATCTTGTTGCCTCCTTCTTTTGCGATTATAATGTGTAACACACAGTAATGTCAATTCCCAATTATAATTTTCTAACAATGAGTAATACCTGTAAAATCGATAAGATATTTAATTCTCTCGTGGATTTCAAAAAACACATATTGTAAAAAAGGTTGACAAGAAAGCCCTCATAGAATAGACTATGGCGTGTCAATCGATGAATCCCAGAATTGGGAAAAGAAAGGAATTATAGAATGGCAGTTAAGAAAACGACTGACGTGAAGAAAACGTCTGAGGTCAAGAAAACGACACCAGAGACGAAGGCAAAAGCATTGAAAACGACAAAAGCTTCGGTGAAAGAGAGCGTTCTGAAAACATCCGGAACTGCTACAATGACACAAGCACCGATCAATCTTGAGACAGATAAAATCAGCGAAACGACCAAAGAAAAGAAAGCAAGTTCGAAAAAACCGGCATTGAAAACCAAAGCGACCAAAGAATCCAAAGCAACAAAAGATTCCAAAGCAACAAAAGATTCCAAAGATTCCACGATCCAAGCGAAAATGAACGTCCAATTCGCAGGGAAGTCCTACGATCAAGACGAATTGCTTCAAATCGCAAAGGATGTATGGGAGTACGATTTGCAGAAAAGCCCGGATGACCTAAAGACGGTGGAACTTTACATCAAACCAGAGGAATCCAAAGCGTTTTGTGTTTACAACGGAGACATAAAAGGCAGCTTTTTATTGTAGCATTCGTAATGTTTCAATTTCATCATCTTGTATCCCGATACAGCGGAGCATCTACTCAATTCCGATGTATCGGGATATTTTATTTCCTGAATCATCATGCGACGAAATAAATATATCGCAAATCAATAAAATATGATTGACATTCTATTTCTCATATGATATAAATGGCATACGAACTGAAAAACAAACCAATGTTACAAAAAAACGAAAAGGAGAGGACAGATGTCTGCAAATTCATTAGGAAAGTGGGTTCATTTGGCTGTTATTAGTATGTTTGTATGCGGAATTGCTGTATTAGCGGGGATATTACTCTTTTTAGGAGTTGATATTGATTATCAAGATGGGAAACTTGATTGGGCATGGGAGTTGGACCGGGTATACCTCATGTGGTGGATCTTTCTGTGGATTACCGCGCTGCCTTGCGCCGGAGTTCTCGTGCTGGGTTGGAAAGTCGCGGGTGCCATCTCGCGTGATGAAGCCTTTACCATGCAAGTCGCAGGTTGGATCAAAACGGCGGCTATGTTGATCTTTGCGTCGGTTGGCATCTTTTTTGTGGGGAATTGTTTCTTCGCGATTTTAAACATGCACCACTTG
>JAISHZ010000052.1 GCA_031262285.1 Lachnospiraceae bacterium
TAAGAGAATTGCGAAAATCTTTCTGCATAAACCGCTCCTTTCAGGAATGTGATGATCGGGTTCGATCATAGATGTGCCGTTATCGGCATGAATAGATAAGAAAGAGAATGACAGACCCCCTCACGAGGGAGATGCAGAAAGGAACGTTTCCGCTACCTTTTTTTATAAAATACTACTTTGAAAAATGATCGTCAATAGGGTGATGAAATAAAGGAAAGGTTCATCAGTGCTACGGTTACAATTCAACCAGAAGTAAATCGTGGATATATCTACAGAAAGAGTCTGTATTTGAAACGATACAAATAAGGAGATATCCCTACACCCTCATCTCCCGTCCCACAATCTCCAAATCATTGCGAACCATTCGCTCTACCAACTCATCAAAAGAAACTTCCCTCTCCCACCCAAGCTTACTCACAGCCTTCTGCGGATTCCCGATCAAGATCTCCACTTCCGCCGGTCGGAAATACTCCGGATTCACTTTGATCAATACTTTCCCGGTATTCGCATCCACCCCAACCTGCGTCGCACCAGCACTCATCGTCGCATCATCAACCTGCGTCTCCCCATCCTCTTGCCATATAATCGATATCCCCGCTTTCGCAAACGCCGTCTGCGCAAATTCCCTTACAGTCCTCGTCTCATTGGTAGCGATCACATAGTCGTCGGCTTGCGTCTGTTGAAGCATGAGCCACATCGCTTTGACATAATCTTGCGCGTGTCCCCAATCCCTTTTGGAATCCAGATTGCCAAGCTCTACATGATCCATGACCCCTAGCTTAATGCGCGCCACTGCGTCTGTGATCTTACGCGTGACGAATTCTTTGCCTCGGCGTTCGCTTTCATGATTAAAAAGAATACCACTGCAAGCAAATAACCCGAAGCTTTCCCGATAATTTTTGGTAATCCAATGACCGTATAATTTCGCCACCCCATACGGGCTTCTGGGATAAAAAGGAGTGGTTTCCGTCTGCGGAATCTCTTGCACCAGTCCAAACATTTCCGAAGTGGATGCTTGATAGAAACGACAGGACGGCTTTAAAGTACGGATGGCTTCCAACATATTGGTGACGCCAAGGGCATCGATCTGCGCCGTCACGATGGGTTGATCCCATGATGTGCCGACGAAGGACTGAGCCGCCAGATTGTAAACTTCATCCGGATCTGCGATCTGCACCGCGCGTAGAAGCGATACCAGATCCGTCATGTCGGCATAGAGGAACTTGACTTGATCCTTTAAATGCTCGGCATTGCCGTAATCTACCACTGCTTTCCTGCGCATTAAGCCATAAACAATGTAGCCTTTTGATAGTAACAATTCCGCCAGATAAGATCCGTCTTGTCCATTTATTCCGGTAATGAGTGCTTTCTTCATGAAATTTTCTCCTTGTCGATACTCGTGAGTCAAAACCTATTGGTGCGTCAGCTCCAATACTGTATCCTCACATCTTACTCTGATTCCTCTATCCTTTGCGAGGCGTTGCCTCAAGTATCCTCAACATCCGGTTCTGATTCCTTTATCCTTTGCGAGACGTTACCTCAAGTATCTCCGCTTTCGGCTCTTGTTCACGAAATTCCATGTTCCATAAACCACTGATACGTCAGCCGTAGCCCTTCTTCCAACTCCACCCGATGCCGCCAACCTAGTGAATGGAGCTTATCAACATTGGTTAATTTACGCGGCGTTCCGTCCGGCATGGAAGCATCCCACACGATCTCTCCTTCATACCCAACTGTTTGACGCACCAAGCCCGCCAGCTCCTTGATGGAAATCTCTATACCAGTACCGATATTTACATGCCGCTCTCCGTCGTAGTGCTCTAATAGGAAGATGCAGGCATCCGCCATATCTTCCGAATACAGGAACTCTCTGAGCGGAGTGCCTGTCCCCCATAGGGTTACGGATGGACTACCATTGCATTTGGCATCATGAAACTTCCGAATCATCGCCGGTAAAACGTGCGAACTATATAAATCAAAATTGTCATACGGACCATAGAGATTCGTGGGCATACAACTGATAAAATCGTCGCCGTACTGCCGTTTGAAAAATCTGCACATCTCCATCCCGGAAATCTTGGCGATGGCATACGCCTCGTTGGTTTCCTCCAAGGAACCGGTGAGGAGCGCATCTTCTGAAATAGGTTGCGGCGCCAGTCGCGGATAAATGCAGGTGCTGCCTAGAAACAAGAGCTTTTTGACCTGAAAATCATGACAACACTTGATCACATTGCACTGGATCTGCATATTTTCATAAGCAAAATCCGCCGGAAATTGACTATTGGCATGGATCCCACCAACTTTGGCAGCCGCCAGTATGACGATCTCGGGACGCTCTTGATCGAAAAATGCCCGGACTGCGGATTGTTCGAGTAAGTCTAACTCTTGATGTGATCTACCAATAATATTTTGGTATCCTTGCTGTTGCAGACTCCGCACTATAGCGCTGCCGACCAGCCCTCTGTGACCGGCTACGTAGATTTTGTCTGTTTTGTTCATCTTTGCTCCCATCTGCGCGTCCACGGCGCGTAGCAATCAAGGAGGTTGAAAGTAGCCTTACTTTCAACCTTTTCGAATCTCGCGCTACCCTTCTTCGCTCGCTTGCTCTGCTGCACAAAAGTGTTACTCTTAAAAGCGCGATTCGTTCTTCCGCACACAAGATGAAAGCTTGAAAATACCTTCAACTGTGTCTCTTATGATGTGGTTACCTCCAACTAAAGCAGACTCCGTAAAATCCATCCGCCTGTTCTTTACTGCCAAATACCAATTTTATTTCGCTGCTTACCGTTACAGTATCGCTGATCGGACGAATATGCCTTTGCGTAAAATCATAGGGAAAATTCGTCGTTTCGGTTGTAATCTTCTCGCCATCTATCCATATGTCCACTTGATTGTCACCGCTAACCATCGAATAGTCAATACCAAAAAATCCCGATACGCTCGCATTCAGAATATATGTAACATCGTCGCTTCTGGTAAATGCCGGATCGCTGCCGGACGATCGACCAAAGTATTGAAAATTGGTGAATTTGGAGAGCGTGGTATCGATCGGCACCGATACTTCCATCCATCCGGTCACATTTTGGACATTTTGGTCAATGACATCTTTAACTGCTTGAAAGTAAAGCTGATACCCCGCGTCGTTTGGGTGGGTTCCGTCATCGCATAATACGCTGTATGCTAGCGCGGAGTTTTGAAACGCTTGAATCGTATCGGCTACCGGGATCTTGTAATAGGTACAGATCTCTTGGATCGCCTTTATCTTCTCTGTATAGTCCCTCTGCGAACTTTCCAAAATCGATATGATCGAGCAGTTCGGGTACTTGTGTCGAATCGCATAAATGATTGATTCATAGTAAAGAGGGAAATCAATCAAGGAATCATTCTGCC
>JAISHZ010000104.1 GCA_031262285.1 Lachnospiraceae bacterium
TTTTAATTATTATGAACAAAAGTGTAGTTTGTTTAATCAAAATACTTCTGCATCAGAGCATTGTATTGAAGTTCTAGCTTATCAAGGCTCTGCTGTATTTCAAATTTCGATTTATCGGCTTGGGCTACGAAGGCTGCGAAGCGACGTTGGAGGACGAGGGGTGGGAGAAATACCGGCATTGCTTTAAGTTGTGTCATATTAATACTGGCAATACCAGTAGTTTGTTTTGCGCACCGTAGAAAATACTGTTTCGCTCTATCGTGTTGCAAATACTCAGCAAAAAATACGGTTGCTATTCGTTCTCCCTTCAAGCGGACGCGGAACACATGATTTTGGTGAATGCAATTTTGTGGTGGCTCATGAATGATAGCACCACGCCCCAATTTGTCAGGATCACCGCCCTCGGTCATCAGCACATCACCCGGAAACAATCGGTATAATTCTATTTCATCTTGGGTTGCCATTATCGACTTAATGTTTGTCAAGTCGATATATCCCGCTTTTACATTAGAAACTGCCATATACGATACTTCCGTCAAGTCAGGGCTTTTAGGCTTCCGTCCTTTCGTAATACCGGAAACAATACCTGCGATATAATGCAGTTCAATATCTTCCCACCCCATCGGATTCGTCACCGGGTCGCCGAACATCTCTACAAATCGGGACTTGACCATGAGATCGATCTTGACAAGTTGATCTTTGCGCAGCGCCAACAATTCGCTCAAATGATCCATGACATGAATCACGGTTTCTTGCTCTGTCAAGTCTGGAATCTCGATGCGGTATTCGCTGAGCGTTGCTTTATTGAGGGTCACGCCCATCACAGCCTTGTTGATACCGCTGTTCCAGTCCTTGGACAGAAACAGATAATACAAATAGTCAGGTCTGATATCGACAACACCGTTATCCACGAACGCCATAATAGCTTCGTTCGTATAGGTCGGGTCGACTGTAATCGCAACCTTGCCGAGCGAGAGTTTGAAACTCATTATCACCGTATTCGCAGGAGCTTTTTTGATGCCGCTCTCTATAACACCAGATTCAGTAATGCATTCTTTGGTCAAGCCTACATATTTCCCGAAAGTACTCATATCAGCAATTGAAACCCATGGATGCATACCATCATTCCAGTAGTTCGGATTATCACGAGAGGGAGTTTTTCCCATCTGAAGGTCGAATATCTCACACAATCTGTAACTGCTCATGCCACCACCTCCTGCCATTGGAAATCGGTGGTGACAAATCGGGATTTGACCATAAGGTCGATTTTAGCAAGTTGATTTTGACGGTCAGCTATCAACTGACTTAATCGGTCGAAAAAACCAACAATAATCCGTTGGGTAGACATATCAGCAATAGGGACGAAATAGTCCGCCAACCATTTTGTACTCATGTTCTTTTGAGCAATACCTCTTGAAGCGCTAATGCAGTCTGTTTCAAAATGATCGTTGTTGAGGCAATAATAGATATACTTTAATAGCACATCTGGCGCAACAACACGCAAACAGGCTACTCGCTGATTCAAATATGTCGGCAAAAGGTCTTTCTCTAAAAACCCTACGCGACCTACATTGCCAGTCAGTGACATCAAAACGTCTCCTTCTCTGAGTGCATAAGAAGAATACTCGCCAGATAAAGGATAAAATTTAGGATTGCTATCGACAATGCGGCCTTTTTGAACATTCGTAATGCGTATTACTCTCGCACCAGAATCAACATAGTTCTCGCTTTCAAACGCATAACCGTTGAGAATCTCACAAACCTCACCTAGAGGAACGTATTTAATCATCCAACATCGCCTCCAATTCTTTCAACCCCTTAGCGATTTTCTCTTCCAACTTAAACAAATCAGCCATTATCTCCTTTGTTGGCGGGTATTCGATTTTTTCCACAATAGTCTTCTTATATTTATTGATTGACAGATCATATCCGTTATCCACAATTTCTTGTTTCGGCACGAAAAAGCTCTGTTCGGTGCGCTCTCTTCCCGCTTCATCCTCCAGCTTCTCAAACCTGGCGACAATATCCGGAATGTCGCTATTTGCCAATTCACTTCTCTTATCATCCAACGAAAAACCATCTGATTTCATATCATAAAACCAAACTTGATCGGTACCCCCTGCATCTGTTTTCGTAAAGACAAGTACCGCCGTGGATACCCCCGCATATGGTTTAAATACGCCGGAAGGCATAGAAATAACCGCTCTGAGCTGATGATTTTCCACCAGTTCCTTGCGAATTGATTTGTGTGCATTGGAGGAACCAAATAAAACTCCATCGGGCACAATGCAAGCACAACGTCCGCCCTTTTTCAACATCCTCAAGAAGAGTGCAATAAAAAGTAACTCCGTTTTCTTGGTATTTGTAACTGCTTTTAGATTATCATTGATACTTTCTGCATCCACTGTTCCTTTGAATGGTGGATTGGCTAGCAATACATCATATTTACCGGATATGAAATTCCCCTTGGACACACTATCCAGATAATCGATATGAGGATGCGTGATGGAATGAAGCATAAGGTTCATAGCAGAAATCCGCAACATCGTGCGATCCGTATCAAACCCTGTAAACATCTCCCCTGCATATAACTCCCATTGTCTCTGTGTCATTGCCACTTCGAATTTAGTCCTTATGTATTCCGCAGCAGATACAAGGAATCCGGCTGTACCGCAGGCCGGATCACATATAA
>JAISHZ010000135.1 GCA_031262285.1 Lachnospiraceae bacterium
GCAGATATACACGGAAATATTACCATGGACGAGGAATATAACATAAATGGATCCTACTGTGCGATTGAAGGGATCACTTCTGCGGATGGACGCTGTTTTGGGAAAATGGCTCACGCGGAGAGACGGGATTCTTACGTGGGGATTAATATTTATGGGGAACAGGATATGAAACTATTTGAGTCCGGTGTGAAATATTTCCAATAAAAGGAGGATTTAAAATGAACAGAGTACAAGAGAACTTGTCAGACTTGCCTACCGGAAAGCGTAGTCGAGCAGTTACGAAAAAACGCCGTCTCATTGGATATAGTATGGCATTATTTTTCATACTGGTGCCGATGACGGTCTTTGCCGCGACAGGAGAGGAATATGTGCCATCTTTGTATGCTACTTTTTGGGGGTTAATACCACCGGTTGTAGCGATCACACTTGCACTTATCACCAAGGAAGTATATAGTTCCTTGTTTGTTGGGATTTTGATGGGCGGGTTGTTATACGCCAATTTCAATCCGGAGCGCGCTCTGGTGCATATCTTTGAAGGTGGTATGGTCAGCGTGTTATCCAATTCCTATAATGTGGGGATTTTACTCTTCTTGGTTATATTAGGAATGTTAGTCGCGATGATCAACAAAGCGGGGGGATCTGCTGCGTTTGGCAAATTTGCGGCGGAGAAAATCAAGTCGCCTGTTGGCGCTCAGCTTGCGACAGTTTTGTTAGGAGCGTTGATCTTTGTGGATGATTACTTTAACTGCTTGACTGTGGGTAGCGTGATGAAACCGGTTACAGACAAATACAAAGTATCGCGTGAAAAACTTGCGTATCTGATTGACGCAACAGCTGCGCCGATTTGCATTATTGCGCCTATTTCATCTTGGGCGGCGGCTGTGACAGGATATGTACCCGGAGAAGAAGGGTTTTCCGTATTCATACAGTCGATACCGTTTAATTTCTACGCATTGTTTACCTTGGTTTTCCTAGTGGCATCGATTTGCATGAAGGTGGACTTTGGTCCGATGAAAGGGATCGAAAAAAAGGCAAAATTGCAAATGAATTCTGAAGTGGTTATGGCACAACATGAAGGATCAAAGGGCAAAGTCATTGATTTAGTGATCCCGATTCTAGTGTTAGTTGTTAGTTGTGTTTGTGGTATGATTTATACGGGCGGATTTTTTGATGGAGTCGGATTTGTAGAAGCATTTGCGAATTGCGATGCATCGGTAGGATTGGTACTTGGTAGTTCTGTGGCATTGATCGTTACGATTATTTTCTTCTTCTGTAGAAGAGTGTTGAATTTAAAGCAAACCATGGAATGCTTACCGGAAGGTTTCCGTGCGATGGTACCCGCCATCTTGATTTTGACATTCGCATGGACGCTAAAACAAATGACAGATAGTTTGGGGGTAACAGTATTCGTTGAATCTGCCGTCCAAGGCAGTGCAGAGAGCTTCATGAGTTTCCTTCCTGCAGTGATATTCTTGATTGCTTGTTTTCAATCTTTCGCAACCGGGACGAGCTGGGGAACCTTTGGAATCTTAATTCCGATTGTTGTGCCCATCTTCGCACATGACCATCAGTTGATGATTATCTCGATTTCGGCGTGTCTGGCAGGATCTGTTTGCGGAGATCATTGCTCACCGATTTCCGACACGACGATTATGGCATCCGCCGGAGCGGAGTGCAATCATGTCAATCATGTGTCCACACAGCTACCATATGCGTTAATGGTAGCGGTGATATCCTTTCTGACTTATATTTTGGCAGGGTTTACACGTTCGGCTTGGTTGTGCTTACCGGTAGGTGCTGCTTTATGTATCGGAGCATTGGTGCTGATTCGGTATCTGGGGAAAGAACAAAGCGTTAAGACTTCATAAAAGTACGCATAGCCATATACACAGATGCTGAAGGAAAAGAGCGAGCGCAGTGGGAGATTATCTCTTCGCGCCCGCTCTTTTCCTTTATTGCTCAAAGCTGCCTCTATTCACTTGGATCAACAAGAAACGTGCATTTGACGAATTATGTAATAATGTAAAATTTTTTGCTCTTAGGAGCTTTTCAAAACGTACAAAATGATGCCTCCCAGAATAGTATATAGTAACAAAAATATAGTAGGTATTCTATGAGGTATCTTTATTGGGCACTCATTGCCCTCGCGATTCTGGTCGCAGTGGTATTACTGGTTCGCCTGATCATCTTTTGCATCAAAAAGCGCGCCTGCAGGAAGGTGAGAGGGATGACGGAGCCGCAGAAGGTAGCGGAAGTCGAAAATGCCTTAAACCCCTTTGGTTTTCAATATTTGCCAAAAGGGGATCTGATCGGTTCCACCATGCACAACTGGCAGCGTGAAATGGGGTATTGTTGGTGGTATGACAAAGCAGCCCCCGCCATGTTCATGATCATTGATTGTGAACCGATCTATTTCAACTACAATGGGAAGCGGTGGTTATTGGAATTCTGGAAGGGTCAATATGGTATGACCACCGGAGCGGAAATCGGTCTGTATGTGAACGACACCGCCGGTGAATACGAAGATCCTTGCAAGCTTTTCTACCGCTGCGCAACAGACGACGAACGTGTGCAAATGCAGTACACTCTTTACAAAAACGGGAGACCGGTAATTGAAAGAAGTGATTTGCATTGGTGGCTGACGGGCTTCTTGGTTGGGGAATATTCAAAGTGTCCGGAACTGACGATGGACGTTGTGGTGTGCTTCCCGAATATGGCTATGCGTAGAGCGGCATACAAAGGCTTGTTACGTGCCGGTTATCGGGCATCTGAAGTGATGGGAAATCAATGCTGTATTAAGATTCATTTTGACAGACCCAGAACGAAACAGCCATATCGCTGTGGACCATGTAAACTGGGAATTGCGTATGTGAAATGGAGAATGCACCGCAATTGTAAGATTTACAATCGTCATACGAGGTGTGTGGACTTGACGCTTGACAAAATTGTTTTCGTCGGACATTGCTTCCCCTGCCTCTATCGCAAGTTGATACGGATGGGTACGAAGTACAACAAGCGTAAGTTGAGAAAATACGGAAAGAGAAAGTATAAACCATGAGTACTTTCGGCCGATTAGACGACGTTTACCACAATGCTGATCGGTACTATATTGACAGAAATACCAAGATGGTTTGTATGAGTGACTGCCACAGGGGAGTGGGTAACCATGCGGATAATTTCTTGGCGAATCAAAATCTGTTTTTTGCGGCTTTGGAG
>JAISHZ010000158.1 GCA_031262285.1 Lachnospiraceae bacterium
CGTCATCACCGCCGCAACCGTGGTTTTCTCCATATCAATGCGATAAACAGCTCGCTCATTGCTCCACGAAATGATGCTTGTACCGTCTACGGTGACTGGATTCGTAGCGGGTGAAAACGCTACCGTCATCGTGCGGTAGGTGTCAAACTGTCGCTTAATCTTTTGCATAGAACCATCATATAAAATATTGCCGTGACCTATCAAGATCACACGGTCCGTCAGCGCCTCAATATCGTTCATATCGTGCGTGGTTAGGATCACCGTCAATTTTGTTTCGTGATTCACCGTTTTGATAAACTGCCGCACTGCCAGTTTGCTTACAGCATCCAGTCCGATGGTAGGTTCGTCTAAAAAAAGAATTTTCGGATTATGTAGGAGAGAAGCGGCGATTTCGGCACGCATACGCTGCCCTAAACTCACCTGTCGCAAAGGTGTGTTGATAAAATCGTCCAATCCTAACGTTTCGGTAAGCATATTGAGTGTGCGCTTATACGCACTTTTAGGTACTTTGTAAATATCACGCAGCAGATCAAAGGAATCGGCGATCGGGACATCCCACCAAAGCTGGGTGCGTTGTCCGAATACCACGCCGATATTCTTAACATACTCCCGTCGCTGTTTCCACGGTGTATACCCCATGACTTCGCAGGTGCCGCTATCGGGGACTAGGATACCGCTCATGACCTTAATCGAAGTGGATTTCCCCGCGCCGTTAGGACCGATGTATCCCACGATTTCGCCTTCGTCAATGTGGAAAGACAAATCTTCCAGCGCATGAATGTATTTGTATTCACGTTTGAACATGGCTTTCAAAGCAGCTCCTGCACCCTTGCCACGCTGCGCTACCTTAAAAATTTTATGGATGTTTGAAAGTGTGATCATGGAACCTTGATGGAAATCGCCTTTGTTAACAATGTTCACCCGAGTTTGCTCCTTTTTCGGACATATATACAGTTTTTTCATATTATGATTCAATGGAAAATTCATTATATGATGTTGAATCAGCGAGATTGCTTTTTTAATATATAGGCACAACACAAAAAACGCATATTAAGAACCTATGATTCGAATTCGCTGATCTGATATTCCTGTAATAATTGGTTCTGAAATTCAAAATCTGTTGTGGATCGTTTTAAATCTTCTATGCGATTGTCACGCAGTAATAGACTATTCAACAGATTCATCTGGTCTCTAGCTTCCATTTTGCCCTCTGCTTTACCCTCAGCTCTACCTTCTGCTCTGCCATCATTTCTATATTCTCTCTGTAACATCTGCATCGTTTTGCGTTCGTTGTATTCTGTCAGTACCATCCCAAGCACCTCCGATTTGTGTTCCTCAAGGATATCGTCCATCACGTTATTTTGGATACAAAAGTCTATTGCCTCCATGATCGCTGTTTTGAGCGTCATACCGCGACTTACCCTTTGATCTACTTGTCCAACAAAAAACGAATACTCTTCAAGTCGTTTACATTTCTTTAAGAATTCCTCATTGTGCCCTCGATTAATGTTGATCACACGTACTGTTAATTCTAAATCAGATTCGACATTCGATGGGAGAAACGAATCTGAAAGCTTCATATAAGTTTCATCCGACAACTCCTTTGAACCACTATAGAATACGACGCATTTTGGTTTTGGCAGTCGAATCTGTTTGTAAGAGTATAAGTCTTCTTTATTCTGAAGTGCGATCTTCTGATACTCCGCAGTAGTATAAATCAACATCCGTAATGGCCAATTCGGACTATAGGACGACTGTTGCTCATACATATTCATGGTATGTACGAGCAAATACGCCAAATCATTTTTCATAGACATATACAAGACGCCTTCTAGTGTAATGATTTCGAGTGTAGATGCATCCGTATAGTTCGTGTGATTGAGCGCATTGTAGATTTCCATGAGAGCTTTCTTATTTCTCTCGAAGACAAAGCGAAAAAGTCGGTCTTTTGCTTCTCGTCTTACAAATAATTTGAGAGGTTTTTCTGTCGTAAAAATACGAGACCATTTTCTTAATATCGTTCTGTGCGTTTTGAAAGCTTTTTCCTTCATTTTCACCTTCTTCTACCCGAAACGGGTGATTGACTTACAGAGTGTTAACTCCATAAACGTGGAGGCGTAAACGAAGAAACAGTTTCGTTTCCGCCAAGTGTTTTTGTGATTTTTGGCAGAAACTGCCGAGATAAACAGGATGAAACCAAGTGTAAAATAGATCAATAAGACTGAACAACGAAAATTAATTCAGATACTTTAGTTTAAATGCTTCTTTTTGCCTTGTCAATAGTTCTGTGTTGAATTTTTGTTGTTAACGCATGAAAATTTCATACTTGAAAAGTAACGCATGAAAATTGCAGACTCATGAGAATTCTTGAAGTATGAGAAGTATGTTAAGTCGAAGCAGTGTCGCCATATAATCACATGAATATTCAGAGGCCGTAGGGTTTGGAGGCGCGTAACCACCAATCCTACACTTTCAACTCTGCAATTTTCATGCGTTAACAACATATATAGATAAAATTCTTTACAAATAATTGAGATTACAATATAATACAGTAAAATTTATTTATATGCCGCTTGATTTCCTGCCTTAGAAGTCTTATACGCACATCACGGAGAGCAACGCTCTGCATATGGACTGGAAATCCATTACATATTGATTCACTGCGGAAGGAGATACAAAAAAGTATATGTTAGGAAATAGGATAATGATTATTGGATGCTGCGGAAGTGGTAAAACCACTTTAGCAAATGAACTCAGTAAAATATTAAACTTACAAGTATTTCATTTAGATAAATTGTATTGGAAACCTGGATGGATTGAGTCAACAAAAGAGGAATGGATTGAAAAGCAAAAAAGTATTGTAAAGAATAATGACTGGATAATAGATGGAAATTATGCAGGAAGTCTTGACATTCGTTTGAACAGATGCACATCAGTGATTTTTCTGGATTATTCCCGATGGATATGTGTATATAGGATATTTAAGAGATTATTGTATGCTTTTGGAAAAACACGTGAAGATATGGCAGAAGGGTGCCGAGAAAGGATAAATTTTCAATTTTTTAGATTTGTATGGAATTTTCGAAAGAAATCAAGACATAAGATAATCGAAAAAATGGAAATGTATAACAATATCCAAAAATTGATTTTAAGAACTCCAAAAGAAACAAAAACATTTACAAAAGAATTCAGTGAATGATAATACATCGCGCCCTCTTCCTACATAAAATGTTCCAAGGCTTATTGATGCACAGAACGAACAGAACCGGGGGAGTTTTGTGTGTGTTATACGTTCTGTGAGATGCGACCGAGCAAAAATAAGTGCCTGCTTGTGCGCTCATTTTTGTTACCTGGGCTCATCGGAACGCACAGAGAGTCTAACACCCAAAACTGTCCCCGGTTCTGTGCGATTCGTCCGGGATACACCGATCTTCAAACGTAGATCGGCGAACGCCTGAATAGTAACAATAGTAGTTACTATTCAGGGGTCAACCGATTAGCAAAAGCCCGCAGCTCATACACTGCGGGCTTTTTGCATTCCAATAAGAGGGTAAAAATCAACTCTCACAT
>JAISHZ010000182.1 GCA_031262285.1 Lachnospiraceae bacterium
CGTTTCTCGCCGCCTGTGCGACTTATGTATAGGGTTGACGAAAAGCATCCCTCGACTGTTCGGGAAATACCCGAGAATCATCAGGTTTGTATAACGTAGTTTTGAATTCCACTTATCGTAGCACAAAGAACCTTGTGCGTAAAGTGTTTTTATTCTGGAACTTACCCGTACCCTGTGCTATCATAATGTCTGAAAAACCATACACACGCGAAACCCAAGCGGAGCAGACGAAAAACGGAATAATAAAAGCGACAAATGTAAAGGAGAATTCATGATATCTGTTCAACTTAGCAACCTGAAAACGTTTACGACACATTTGCTTCTTCAGAACACTTTCGATTCTTTTTCTCTTGAAAAAGCTTCCATCGTAACAGCAGTGGAGTATTCGATCGATGGGCGCATTCATCCGGGCTTTTACACGGGAGACGATACCCCCTCTCAGGACGACTTCATCTCTTGGGGAGAGGTTAAGACCTGTTGCTTGCAAGTAATTAAAGGAAAGCGTGCGCCTCTTTCTTTTAAGTTTATCCTTCACGCACCGACTGAAACGACGCGTTCGCTCCTCGCCAAACTCGAAAACGAGGTCTTAGCGACACAAATTCAGTCTCTGGTTCTTACGATTGTTTATGACGGTACATCCGCTCGTTGCACAAGCGGTTGTTCATACAAGTCTTTTATCATGGATAAATCCGCCGATGCACTGTGGGATGATTGGATGTGCAAATTTTTGGATGATAACAGCATTCCGTTTAATACGCTGTAGTGCGCCGCTGTACGCGCGAAATTCACGGAATATACGTTTGAAAGCAAAGTTCGCTTTCAAACTTTTGATGAGATGCGCGCTATGCGCGCGAAATTCACGGAATAACGCATTCTCTCAGAATCTTATAGTAATCTTTTTGCAAGATGTAAGCGCTGAAATTGTACCGATCTTTCAACTCCTGCTTTTTTTCCTCCATATAGGTTTCTCGCGCGGACTCCAAGAGATCGCCTTGCGCAAAATTTGCATCTTGAGCATGTGGAGCAAGCACAATGCCCTCCGGATAATCCCAACCTGTAAAGGGTGAATTGAGCGAAATACCTACATCCGTGGTCCACACGGTAGTTTTCGCTTTTCGATCATAAAAAACGGTATCGGTAACGAAGCTTCTATCGTTAAAAATAACCATGCCTTCTTCCTGCGAGAATATGTCACGCCCGGCGTAGAATCTGGAATCGTATTGAAATCCAAAAAGATTTAATAACGTCGGCAGGACATCCATGGATCCGCAGACCTTTTCAACCACCACAGTCTCATCTTCCATGGGCGCGTTCCACAAGACAAGCATGTTGCGCATCAGATCTTTGTTGGAGGAAAGGTCTTGTCCGGCCAATTCTTCGTACTGCTCCTCGGTCATTGCGTATGGATAATGATCCGCCGACATACAAATGACCGTTTGATCCAATTTGCCGGCGGCTTCTAACTCATTGATCAAATACTCTAAGGCTTTGTCCAATTCAATATGACAAGCGATGTAGGCTTGTGCGTTTTCAGACATCGGAAGGGATTCGACCGCCTCTCTATTTTTGCGCGACATCGCATTGCCGCCAAAGTTGTAATTCATGTGCCCGGAAACGGTTAAGTAGTAGATATTGAAACGATCCATTTGCAAGTACTCCGGCAACGACCCGACCATCATGTCCAGATCAGAAGCAGGCCATTGCTTGGGATTCGCCATTGGGAAAATGTATTCCCCCCACTCGGACTCTTGTAATTTGCCAAGGGTGGCCGCTTTGAAAAGGTAGCCCAAATTGTTGTGTGATATATTGCGATCATAATAAGATAAGCTGTTGTTGTGAAACGCCAAACTTTGTACACCATAGGGTTCAAAATAGCGCGGTAGGGTATACGCCATGTCATTTTTGCCGCTTCTACGCAAACTAAATTGCCCATCCGGGATCAGCCCGGTAAGATTGATGTATTCACCGTCGATCGTGCTGGTTTGCCACAGGGGAACATAATAATTCGGGAAAACGAAACCTGTATGGGTTAAGCGATAGAGCGTAGGGGTTAAATCTTCTCGAACAGCGTAGGGGGAAAACCCTTCCGCTGTGATATATATCAAATTATATCCTTCGAAAATGCCGGTGTATTCATTTCGGTTAGTCGGATTTACCTCTTGAATATAGTTCGCCAACCACTTTTCGTCTTTCGATTCGGATAATTCCATCAGTTTCGTAAAATCGATATTGAATACATTCGGAGAGGTGTCCGGGATATGATCCACCGGTTCGACTTCTCCGGGATCTTGGGTTTCGTCCGGTATCTCGGTCGATATGATCGTTTCAGGATATAATGGCTCCTTCGGCACTTTAATTGGGGTGATCCCCACTTCCTCTGTCATTGAGGTTTTGACGTCCTCAAAGGTTTGTCCGAGGTAGATCGTCGTATCTCTTTGCACTAAGGTAAAGACTCCCATGTTCTGTGCGATGGTCAGTGGATCAAAAAATTCGTTATACTCTTCATAATAATCTTGTTCTGTAAGTTTGCCACCAAGCAAAATTCCAAAAGACGCTAAAATCGCTCCCACTGACAAACAAACAGACATCCATTTTTCAAAGCCATAGAACTTAGGTAATCTCCAGATTTTCTTGTGAAAAAGAACTGCCAAAACAATGGCCGGAAGTGCTTGGAGCAAAATGAAAGGAGACGTAATACCGATCCCGACGAGCGCCTCGCGCCAATAATTGGTCAGCGCATCTTGTCCCCCTTGGATCGTCGCCACCCACAAAAGCGGTTGCTTAAAGATATTCATATAGACCATCTGCGCACAGAACAATAGGATGATGGGTATCATGATGATGAAAAAACAACGCTTTTTCCACTTGTTTGACACACTGCCGATGAGCAGAGAAAAAAGACCTGTCAGGACCAAGATAAATGGCAGTGTCAAAAACGGTGCCGTTGCCTTGAAGCCAAAGCATCCAAGGTGATAAATCACTTCCATGTAAACAAAAATTCCGGTTAGGACACCCCATAAGAGTAACATTTTAATTCCTTCTTTTTACGAATGCTATGCATTCGTCATTTTGATTTGGAGCGAAAAAACAGGCTCATCACATATCCAAAAATCAACGCAGCCGAGGTGCCGATCGCACCGGCTTTGAGCCCCCCCGCAAAGAGTCCGAGCACACCCTGCTCATCTACCGCTTCTTTCACACCCTTGATTAACGCATTTCCGAAACCCAAAAGCGGAACACTAGCGCCCGCTCCCGCAAAGTCAATAAAGACATCGTACCATCCAAAAAAACCTACCGCAGAACCGATCACTACCAACAATACCATGATTCTGCCCGGCATCAGTTTCGTTTTTTCTAACAAAATCTGTACGGCAGCGCAGATCAAACCGCCGAAGACAAATGCCTTTACATAGTCCATACACATACTCCCTTCCGATGTTGCGATTCATAACAATTCGCAAAAGATCTCTTCTCGCGGCTAAGCGACATCTGATGTTCAAATGCCATCTCGCGGTCAAAATCGTCCGCTACGCTTCGGTGGTAGTGTGTGTGGTTCATGAGAATTTATGCATCATGTTTTGCGTCAGTTACCGGTCTTACGATAGGCGATTACTTCCACTTCACATAATACATTTTTAGGCAGCGTCTTGACTGCAACGCAGCTTCTCGCCGGTTTTTCGGTAAAATATTTCGCGTAGATTTCATTAAAACGTCCAAAATCCGCCATGTCCGCCAAGAAACAAGTCGTCTTGACGACATTGGTAAAGTCCAAGTTCGCACTGCGCAGGATAGCACCCAGATTTTTCATCACTTGCTCTGCCTGTTGCGCGAGATCGTCACTGACAATCTGTTGGCTAACGGGATCTAAGGCAATCTGTCCTGATGTAAAAAGAAAATCCCCTGCGATCACTGCTTGTGAGTATGGTCCGATTGCGCCGGGTGCTTCTGTTGTTTCAATTCGTTGCATGATTCTCCAATCCGCGGTCTTACGCTGTATTGAATCACTCTGTTACCATTTTGAAATACACATTCATGTGTAGATATTCCTACCAACACCGCACATTTTACTAGATGCTTGTACGATTTGCAAGGTTTTTTATGAAATACCGAGCAAATACCACAGGTAAATTTTAATGGACCGGTACAACATCGGGTGTGTGATTCGTGGCATGTTCAGGTAGATATTTTGGTAGATATTCAACAGGTGATCTTGTAGATATTTGACTTGTGATCTTATGGTGATTTATCCCGGATCTTGTGCTACAATGTGTGGAAGCAAAGATCGCTTTCAATTTTTATGCAATGCGCTGCTATACGCACGTTAACTACTTGCCACATGAGCTTAAATAACGGAGGTACCACCACAATGGGTAAAATCATTCTAACCGGCGATAGACCGACCGGCAGATTACATGTAGGGCATTATGTCGGTTCCTTACGCAGACGGGTAGAACTGCAAGCATCTGCGGAATATGAGAAAATCTTCATCATGATCGCAGATGCACAGGCATTGACCGATAATTTCGAGGATCCAAACAAGGTGCGGGAGAATATCGTAGAAGTCGCGTTGGATTATCTGGCGTGCGGCTTAGACCCCAAACGCAGCGTACTTTTCATCCAATCGCAGATTCCGCAACTTTGCGAACTGTCCTTTTACTATATGAACCTGGTTACAGTCTCAAGATTGCAGCGCAATCCGACCGTAAAAAACGAGATTCAAATGCGAAATTTTGAAAATAGTATACCGGTAGGTTTTTTTACTTATCCCATCAGTCAGGCTGCCGATATCACCGCATTTCGCGCGACCACTGTACCGGTCGGCGAAGATCAGCTCCCCATGCTGGAACAAGCCAGAGAAATCGTACACAAATTCAATACCATTTACGAACCTGTTTTGGTCGAACCAGAAGCACTGTTGCCGGAATCTGATACCTGCAGGCGTCTACCCGGCACGGATGGCAAAGCAAAGATGAGCAAATCTCTGGGAAACAGTATTTACTTATCCGACAGCGCCGATGAGATTCGTACCAAAGTGATGAGTATGTTCACCGATCCCCTGCACCTACAAGTAAGCGACCCCGGTCACTTAGAGGGAAATACTGTATTCACTTTCTTAGATGCATTTTGTGAGCCCGGGCATTTCTCCAGATATTTGACGGATTACAATGATTTAGATGAACTAAAGTCCCATTATGTACGTGGTGGCCTGGGCGATGTGAAGATAAAGAAATTTTTGAATGCCATTCTCCAAGAAACGTTAGAGCCGATACGTTTGCGCCGCAAAGAATGGGAAAAAGATATCCCGGCTATCTACGATATTTTAAAGGCAGGCAGCGAAATCGCGGAAGAAGCAGCGGCGGCTACGCTCGCAGATGTGAAACACGCAATGCGTATTGACTACTTTGACGACGCGGCGTTTATCCGTAGTCAGGCTGAGAAGTTTCGCGCAAACTAAACTTGTCGGTGTATTTCTCGCCCCAACGCGAAGTTTGAAATAAACAAATAGAGACGCACCAGAAAAAGTTATTAACCAACATGCCACCATTATGAATCAGTGAATGCTTTGGTTAAAACTACAGGATCACATCAAAAATCTCATATGCTCCAAAGGTTTCAGATGCTATTTTTTTCGTTTGTACTCTGTTTTGATTGAAATTGAATGTTAACAAATAGCCGGTTTTTTGATTTTTCTTCTCCAAATATCCCGCTAATTGTTGATAGGCATCTTGATGTTTACGTTCGCCATCCCAAATTTTCAATTCTACGACGAATTGCTCCTTGTTATAATCAATCACCAAATCCATTCGTCGCAGGTCAGTGAACCCGCTTTCTATATGGTAAAACCCTTCGCCATTGATGAGCGGTCTTAGGTATGTCAAAAACAATAACCTGCAATGCTTTTCCAAAAACGTCGCTTCTTTTTCGGTGTAGATTTCTTCGTAATATTCAGCAAATTTGGTCAGACAGCGTTTCATATCAAAGCGACCGTTCTTAACAATATCGTATTTTAGAACATTGGGCTTATGATCCGCTCCTTCGTCTATGGAAATGAAGTATTCGCATATCCGTATTTCGAAAATGCGGTTTGCGATTTTCACTTTTACATCTTCATTTTTGATGATTCCAAAAGTAGACGCAAAATTAATGGTTGGTACATCGATGGAATACTTTCTTTCTTCACCGATGATCAGGATCGCATAAAGCAGTTCGTAGAGCATTTTGTCGTTTTCTAAATTTTTGAACAAATCGTCAAAAAGAGTGTTTTTCTCGGATAGTATGAGTTTAACAGCACTTTGAACTCCTGCAATCGACCAGTCTTTTTTCAGTTTTTCGTCAATTAATTTACAGATCCTTGAAACCAGATAAGGATACCCGCTTGTATATTGGTATATCTCATGGGAAATGGCGTGAATATCAATTCTGATTTTTCGCTCGTTTTGATATTCTTGTAACATGGTGGCAATCTCTCCCGGATGAAAAGACATGTCCACCTCAAAATCCACTGCGATATTCCATGGGGAATTGTATTGACCTTCCCCGTTTTGGGGCTCATATGTGCCACTCTGAATCATTTTCAATTTGATATTTCGGATATCGTGTACTCCTGCCAAAATAACGCTTTGAAAAGTATGGTCTTTGCCTCTGCTTCTGTTAATAAACTTATCTCGCAGTAGTCCCAAAAAGTCTAAAAACAATCTGAAATCACTTGCTTTATCTACTTCATCTATCATGAGTACGACGGATCTGTTCTCACAAAAATCCCGAATCGCTCTGGAAAGCTCCGGGAAGGTCTGCGCGGTTTGATTTTTCCAATATGATTTCGTGTTTTCATCGGATAACGTAAACTGTAAATTATCTGAAATAATTTCTATAAATCCATGGCAAAAGTCTTGTTCAGAAGCGAAGAAAGTCTGTCCCACGCCTTCAAAACTGATGCTGATACACAGATATTCCTTTTGGATATATTTTTCTAATAAATACAACGTGGTTGTTTTACCGTATTGCCTGCCCCGATTGATCGTAAAATAAGCTCCATCGACGATCATGGCTTTGATCTGTTCTAATTTATCAGAGATATCCACCATATAGTGTTTTTCAGGGATACAGATGGCTGTGGTGTTAAATTTCTTCATCGCGAGTTTTATTCCTTTCCGAGAACAAAATGCGCATTAAATTGATTTCGTTACCACTATTATGGACAATTGCTTGCGTTAGTCAAGCCCTCGCATCAATGCTGGTTTCTATAATTTAACAAATTATTAAACTACCTTAATCAAATCCCCTTGGCTTTTGAGCCACATATCTATCCCTTTCCCAAAAACTTCGGCCGTAATCGTATAGACCCCGCCTTCTTCATGGATCACTTTCGCGGTAGGTAATCGATCTAGGATGGCGTCAACGTCCGTGCCCAAATAGCGGAAGGTTACTTTCTGCATTTGACCGCCATACATGAATTGGATTCGTTTGCGGAATTCCCCTTCTTCGAAACGGTTTTTATATGGTATATGGAATTTTTCGTTTTGTATTTTCATTTTGCGGATTTTGTCGATGCGATATATGGTCGGGAAGGGATCGCTTGGCACGTCAAAATCTTTGCGGACATCCTCATCATCAATAAAGGCAGTCAGGTAAAAGTAGTATTCTGAAAACAGGATGGCAACCGGCTTTAACTTCCTTTTGACCTCTTGGTTGTCTTTCCGTCTGTTATAGGTGATTTCTATGTACTGACAGCTTCGAATGGCTTGCCCTAAATCCCACATCATATCAATGAATTTTGTCTTGTGTCTCGGCTCTATGTAATGATACGCTTCGTTTTTGATCAATTCGTCGATCTGGGCTTGTTGCGCTTTGGGCACACAGCCGGTGATGAGTTTGTCCAGCATGTCGGTCATTTCTTTTTTGGTAAAGGCGCGGCTTTCCAAAAGGATCTTGGATATGGCTAGAACCTCGCTGTTTGTAAATTTCATTTTGTGAATATGTTCTAGGCGGTATCCCTTATCGTGGTGGTCATAGATCACCGAATCAATATAGCCGACCCGATCGCTTTCCGCATCCAAGAAATTTCGAATCTCGTTTATATCTCTTTGAATGCTACGCTCGTTGACGCCGTAGTCAGCCGCTTCTTGAGCTTTGCGGACAAGCTGACCATGCATGAGTTTGGTATAGATGCCTAGGATGCGTTCTAGTTTTTCGGTTTTGATTTGATCTTCTGGCATAGGAACCTTTCTAAAAGAAGTATTTGTCTAAGATCATTTTTTGAAAATGTACTTTCATTGGAGAGATTTTACAACTATTTTTATATCAATGCAATCACGTGTACACTACGGATCTGCGAACCTGCTGTTTGGCGCGTTTTTGACCTGTTGTCTGGTCAACATCAATATGCTCTATTCAAGTCATTTTGTATATTCATTCTTTTTACGTATGTACTCTATCTTTATAAATTCAGATCAGCTAATCAAATCTAAGAAGTAAATTGAAATCTGTTTCCGTCTTTTGAATTATTTTCCCGAATACGTCCAGCGGAGTATTACCGCTTTCTTACCATTCTGTGATATTCGACGGTTCCTCGTCAATTAGTATTGCAAAATCCTCTAGTTCCATTTTCAGTTTGTTTTTACGAAAGGATCTTAAATTCATGAATTCTTTCCTCCTTAGAATTTATACTTAACGTCAAAGCTCTAAAGTGATTTTATTGGCTTATAAACTCGCAGCATACATGAAAGAATTTTTTTCTATTGATAGTATGGCAGTTTACAAGGACATGTGTATGTCTAAGGCAAAAAATCAGAAAATATTTCAAGGCATTTTTAATTGTATTTCAACATCCACCCAAACTAAAATACTGCAACCATGAATCAAACCATGAATCTACTATGAATCTCCCTCTTGACGATCTCTTCTCATGGTGGTATTTTGATAAAAAGGCAGCGGAAACGTTCCTTTCTACCTCTCCCTCGTGAGGGGTCTGTAGTTCTCTTTAACTCTTTCATGCCGTGATCGGCACATCTATGATCGACTTTTCGATCATCATTCCTGAAAGGGGCGTAAATGTGAAAAGCAAAAAACGCTTTTCACTCCTGATGAGATGTCCGCTAAAGCGGACGAAAATCACGGAATATATGCAAACAACACAAAAACAGATTTTCGAACAAGAACAGTACCCTTTGAACCAGTTTTATGATTCCGAAGAACGAATTCCCTTTTTTATGTCTCCATTACACGACCCGGTAATCGGAGCGATTTTTAGTAATGTGGAGCATGCCGGACTAGCCGCCAAGAGTCTGGTTGGAAGTATCTTAGCTGAGGATTTCATCATCGATGAAATAATAGAGGTGACACCTCAGACTTACTACAAGACCTACCCGGATAAGAGAGGCGCTAGGGTGGACATCCACTTAAGAACAGCGGATGGGAAACGTTTCATCGTTGAAATACAAATATCTCCGGAGCCAATCCTCGAAAGAAATCTGTTTGCCGTCTCTCATACGATTCTTTCGAATATGCAAACCGGTACGGATTCAAGACATTTTGATGACACCTTACCGACCATTATCGTCATCAATATTTTGAACTTTGAACTACGAAAAGGGCATGCGGATTTTTTGCAACCTGTGGGATTGCTCTATACAAAAGAACCACACGAAGTGGCGGATGAACATATCCGTATCTATAATGTGCAGCTTCCGGTATTTCGGAAGCAGGAGCATGATTTAACAAAACCTTTGGATGTATGGCTGTACCTGTTGGATACAGCACATCAATTGAAAAAGCCCATAAACGAGGTAATCGAGATGGAACCAAGATTAAAAGAGACCATCGATCTTGACGCAGGTAT
>JAISHZ010000185.1 GCA_031262285.1 Lachnospiraceae bacterium
TGACTAGTCTTTACAATCGGACGACGGCGCGAAAAATGATAGAAGCCTATATGGAGAGCACAAAAAAAGGGAAAATCGGCGCATACCTCTATCTGGATTTAGATGATTTTAAGCAGATGAATGATGCCAATGGACGTACTTTTTGTGATCGCGTACTTACCAAATTTGCGGGTATTATCAGCAACAATATTCGTAACGACGATATTGCTGCAAGAATTGGTGGAGACGAATTCATCATTTTTTTCAAAGATATGGTGAATGAGACAGTCGTCAACAGACAGATCGAACGACTTTTCGAAGCTTTGCAGACATCACTCGAAGAGCAGGATTGCTCTATCAGCATCGGCGTGTCGTTGTACCCAAGAGACGGGGAAGATCTGAAAACACTGGAAGATCATGCAGATCAAGCATTATATCAAGCCAAAAACATGGGTAAGAACCAATATTTTATATATGAAAGTGAGCAATAGATGCCTGAAATCGCTCAAATTAGAGATATTCTAAACGCAGCATCGAAAGCGCACGCAAGCGATCTTCATTTCATCGCCGGTGCTGCCCCTACGATGCGGGTACACAAAAGATTACATGCGATAGACTATCCGATTCTCACCGCAGCGGACATTTTGGATATTGTTCTTCAAATTATGTCTCCGACACAGCGCGAGAAATTTGAGGTAAGAGGGGAATTTGATTTTGCTTTTTCGACACAATACGGTCGCTATCGCGTACATGCTTACCGGCAAATGGGTACGGTTGCATTGGCGTTTCGTCTCGTGGGACTGGGGATTCCCACGCCACAAGAGGCAAAGATACCGGACAATGTGCTATCGCTTTCTCTCAAAAGGAGAGGATTGATACTGGTAACGGGATCTGCAGGAAGTGGGAAATCTACGACCTTGGCTGTACTGATTGATGCAATTAACCGTAGACGAGAAGCGCACGTGGTAACATTGGAAGACCCTGTGGAATACCTTCATACACACAAACGTGCATTGATTAGCCAAAGAGAAATGGGTCTTGATTTTGAAGAGTATGAGTCTGCGTTGGAAGCGGTTCTCAGAGAAGATCCGGATGTGATCATGATCGGAGAGCTACGCACCCCCGCTGCCATTCGGGGAGCTTTATCAGCGGCTGAAGCCGGATACTTGGTGCTGGGTGCTATGCACACGATAAGCGCATCTGCTACGATAGAGCGAATTTGTGACGCGTATGGTTCCGGAGGGCAACACCAAGGAAGAATCGTGTTGTCCAATGTGTTGGAAGCGATGATAAGCCAACATTTGATTGCCACAGCGGATGCAACATCCAGTGCGGTATCCTTTGAAGTGTTGAATGTGGATGATAAAGTGAGACGTATGATTCGCGGGTAAATGTGTGTAACAATGTTACGATTCACAAATTGTATCACGTATAGTCGTAACTTCTGTATTGGACGAACTGTATTGTCGGAATTTCTGTATCGGCTCTGTACATCGATAAGCTGTAAAACAATAATCGGCGGACTCGTGTATTGTAGCGTTCTATTTTCTTTCATATGAATGTTGTTTTTGATCTACTCTGTTGTTTTCTTTTTCGTATTCTTGTATGTACAATCAATAATTAAAATCGAATGAATCCCCTATAATATCGTTTAATCGAGTAGTGCACTGGTTTTTGAAAGCAAAAAAGCTTTGCGATTTTTTCATCGCTTTCAAACATTTGATGAGAAGCGGCGCTAACGCGACGAGAGGAGGTTAAATGTTTGTAAAAGTAAAGATCGATTAAAATTTTTATGGGTAGCGGTGCTACAGCGCCGAGAGGTGTGTATACGATTGATTGAGTGGATTTCATTCAAAAAAGGGATGGTGTCAATTGATGCGAAAATATCTCCGTATTGATATTTTACGCAGAGTGAAATACAAAGTTCATGACGCAGAACGGACAAGTTTGAAAATAAAACTTTCAAACGCCTTGATTAGAACGCGCACCTTAGGCGCGCAGACGGGAGCAAAAATGTATAGTGCTATTTTATCAGGTGGGTTACAAGGAGTTTTTGCTTATATTGTTCATGTAGAGATCGATGTCGCGTCGGGGTTACCGGGATTTTCTATGGTAGGGTATCTGGCGGGGGAGGTCAAGGAAGCCAGAGAGCGAGTCCTAGTGGCGCTGAAAAACACCGGTTTTGATCCCCCCGCTATGAAAATCACCGTAAATCTTTCACCGGCTGATGTTCGCAAGGAAGGTACGGCATATGATTTGCCGATCGCCATTGGGATGCTCCAGTCAATGGGCCTTGTGGAGGAAGCTGCAACCAAAGATGTTTTGTTTTTAGGGGAATTGGGTTTAAACGGAGAAGTGAAATCCGTCAGGGGAGTTTTGCCGATTGTAAGACAAGCGGCAAAAGCGGGTTTTCGATGTTGTGTGGTTCCGATCGATAATGTCATGGAAGGAGCCGTGATCCCCGGTATTGAAGTGAGAGGGGCGCAAGACATCGTGCAAGTAATGCAATATCTACAAACTAATGAAAGTGTAGAAGACCCAATGCCGGTAAAGAGGGTGGACACAGCGGCGCTCTTTGCGGAAGAAAATCTACCTCTGTATCTTGATTTTGCTGATGTCAGTGGACAACGTGCAGCGAAGCGTGCAGCAGAAATTGCTGCCGCAGGATTTCACAATCTGCTCATGAGTGGCGCTCCGGGTTCCGGCAAGAGCATGATCGCCAAACGAATAGCCGGAATCTTACCTCCGATTTCCATGGAGGAAAGTTTGGAAGTTTCTTCGATTTATAGTGTAGCAGGTCTTTTGGGTGAATCCCATTCTTTGATCGTCAGACGTCCTTTTCAAGCTCCCCATCACAACATTTCACAAGCCGCACTTACAGGAGGAAGCAGCATCCCGAGACCGGGATTGATCTCTCTTTCCCATAGAGGTGTTTTGTTCCTAGATGAATTACCCGAATATGGGAGATCGATTCTCGACAGTTTACGACAACCTTTAGAGGAGCATGAAGTGCAAGTGGCAAGGGTACACGGAAATGTGCGGTATCCTGCTCATTTCATGTTGGTATGCGCGATGAATCCCTGTCCTTGTGGCTACTATCCGGATCGAAATCGATGTACCTGCAAACAGACGGATGTGGAGCGTTATCAAGGGCGGGTGTCCGGACCGATCTTGGATCGTATCGACTTGTGTGTTGAAGTATTGCCAATGAAATGGAAGCATCTGAAAAAGGAACGCCATATTGAAACCAGCAAGATGATTCGTGAAAGAGTCATGCAAGCCATTGAAATTCAAAGTTGTCGGTTTCAAGGTTCGAAATATCAATTTAACAGCGAGATTGAAGCCGCTGATATAGAACGATATTGTCGATTAGGTACCAACGAGCAAAGGCAAATGGAGCAAATTTTTGAAAATATGGGTCTTAGCGCGAGAGGATATCATAGAATTTTGAAGGTGGCAAGAACAATCGCGGATTTGGATGGTGCAGATGAGATTCAAGAGAAACACTTGACAGAAGCGGTGTATTATCGACTGCCGGAACACCGGTAAGTATAGGAGGAGGAAGAGTAATAGAGTGATGATGGAAGAAAACATTTTTATGGAAGAAAGAGCAAAAACAGAAAAAATAGCAAAGATGGAAGAAAGAGCATACAGTTACTGGTTGAACAGTATACCGGGGATCGGCAATCGTAAAGCTGAGCAACTTTTGGAGGTGTTTGGGACCCCGAGGCATATCTATGAAACAAAAGAAAATGAATATCGTGAGCTATTACCGGAAGAATTGTCAAAGCGACTTGACGATGCCAAAAAGAGTTGGGATATAGCAGGTGAATATGAGAGTCTAATCAAGAAAGGGATATCCTACGCTGATAAATACGCGCCGGAATATCCCGGGAGACTTCTCGATATCCCGGACGCACCGCTAGGTATTTTCTACATAGGTCAACTTCCCGCAGATCACATTCTGACCGTAGCCGTCATCGGCGCACGCGAGTGTTCAGAATATGGTAAGTATGTGGCAGAAGAACTCGGACATTTTCTGGGCGAGCATGGAGTACAGGTCATCAGCGGTATGGCAAGAGGGATAGACGGATTGTCTCAAAGAGCAGCCTTAGAGAGTGGAGGTATCTCATTTGGCGTATTAGGAAGCGGCGTGGATGTCTGCTATCCCCCACAAAACAGGAGATTATATCAAAAATTAGTGGAAAGGGGTGGAGTGTTGTCATCCTATGCTCCCGGGACACAGCCTAAAGCGAACTTATTTCCGCCCAGAAATCGTATTGTCAGTGGCTTAGCGGATGCCTTAGTAGTGATCGAAGCAAGGCAAAAAAGCGGAACGCTAATCACAGTAGATATGGCGCTAGAACAAGGCAAGGAGGTATATGCGGTACCGGGTAGAGTTACCGATCGCTTGAGTGACGGCTGTAATAAACTGCTGAAACATGGCGCAGGGGTATTTCTATCACCGGCGGATTTCTTGGAAGAATTGGAGAGAAGTTTTCCACAAAAGCAGTTGTTGACAGCCGCATCGGAAAAATCGTCGCAGGATATGGGCGCAGCTGACAAGACGAAGAAGGATTCATCCCCGGATAGCAAGGATAGAGAATCGAATAAACTATACCAGAAGGTGCAAAAACAACTAGACTTTTACCCAAAATCCACGGAACAGATTTTTGCAGCCCTATCCAAACAGCTGGATTTCTCCGTAGTGCGGGATATGTTGATGCGGTTGTGCATTGAAGGGAAAGCTATGATTGTGGGGAATGGGTATTTTCAGATTCGATCCTAAAACTTTTTGCAATATCCTGTTCAATGCAAGAAAAACAAATAGAAAACATGCCAAAAATTAAAAACACTTACAACATCAATAGTAATACGTTATATTCCAAACAAACTTATATTCAAAACAACGAAAAACGCTTGCATTTTCAAGCGTTAAGCGATATATTTGAAAAAACATTAAAATATAATCAAGTATAAGATCGTATGGGTATCTAGTTGGTGAGGGTTGCTTCACACTCGCTGATGTTACAACGCAAACAGGAAACGTAATTGGAAAGGAAAGGATTCTATGAATGATGTATCAACAGTAATCAGAGAGCGAAGAAGTATCAGAAAATACCAGAAAGGAAAAGAAATTCCACAAAATGACATAGATATGATGTTAGAGGCTGCTATGATGGCTCCTAGTGCAAATAATCAGAGACCATGGGAATTTATCGTAATCAAAAGCGAAGAGCTACGCAAGGAGATCATGAAAGTACATCCTTATGCCGGTTTTTTGGCGGATGCCTCGCTGGCTATAATCGTTTGCGGTAGAAATCATCGTATAGAATCAGATACGCCCCAAGGTTATTGGGTGCAAGATTGCAGTGCTGCCACGGAAAATATACTGCTCCAAGCAGCAGGCCTAGGATACGGTACGGTGTGGTGCGGGGTATACCCAAGTATGGATAGAGTGGAAGCAATTATGAAACTTTTAAACTTAAGCAACATCCCTTTGAACGTCATTGCTGTGGGCGTACCGGATGAAAGTCCTGCAGCCAGAGGTTTTTATGACAAAGAGAGGGTCACCTATTTATAAATAAAAGAAAGTATTACTACTCCAACATAATGTCTAGAATGTAAGGCTTTTTGGTATCGCTTATTACTATTCACGTACAGAGTCATGTACTGAAAGTTTTGGTATCGCTTGATACGATTCACGCGTTCGTCGCCTCATTTTGATAGCTTATCAATGAACAGAATCGCACAAAGTAGGAGACAGTTTTTGGGGTCATACGTTATGTGGAGAGTCTAACACCCAAAACTGTCCCCTACCCTGTGTAGTTCGTCCGGGATACACAGCCTTTGAACCTTAGCTCGGCAAAAACAGGAATCGTTACAAGAAATTACGATATCGCTCCATACGTAGCCATCCGAAGTTTACGCATAAGCGGTGTCATCCCGGAATCACATCTTTGAATAAAATAGAGTAAGATCAATTCGTCTGCTGGACTGACAGCAAAAAAATTGCCTGTCCATCCGTCCCAACCAAATTCTCCGATCCCGGCATTGGTGTGTGCGGCTCCTTGATCGAGCACCATACGCATGAGACAACTATACCCATGTCCCCATAGGCTATCCCAATTAAAATCCTGCTTTTGCGCAGGAGTTAAATGATCCTTGGTCATGAATTCCACTGTCTTGACACCCAATATTTTGTTAGCACGGAAAGTGCCCTTCCCCAAAAGCATAGTCGCGAAATTGCGGTAATCACTGATCGTGGACACTAACCCCGCTCCACCGGATTCAAAAGCCACATCTGCTCCATAATATTCACCCAAATGACTTTTCGTAAAGGGTACTAATTTTTGCTCTTCCGAAGACCATATATAATTTTGCGCGAAACGAGCTTTCTTGGATTCGGGAACGAAAAAGGCGGTGTCTTCCATCGCAAGAGGCCCAAAAAGTTCGTCCTGCAAGAATTTGCCATAGGACTTCTGAGAAACCACTTCGACGACCGCACCCAAAATGTCTGCCGAGAGTCCGTACATCCACTTTTCACCTGGGTGAAACATCAATGGGATCTGCGCGATGCGACGTACGTATTCCTGTGTGTCCACGCGTTCTCCTGCTTCTCGTCTTGCAATCGCATCCCGAAAGATCACATCGATGTCACGTGCGCTCTGATGTCCTGGGTCAGGATAAGGGATGCCGGAAGACATATGAAGCATATCCCATATAGTGGAATCCCGATTAGCACGAACGAGCGATCCGTCCGGCATAAGAACCTTCTGATCACAAAAGCACGGTAAATAGTAGCTGACCGGGTCGCGAAGATCAATTTCGCCTCTTTCTGCCAATATCATAACTGCAACCGCCGTAATCGGTTTTGTCATTGAATATAAGCGAAAGATGGTATCATGGCGCATGGGTACTTCCTGTTCCTTGTCCGCATAACCATAGTTAGCTCGATACAATTCTTGCCCCTTGTGAATCATCAGCACATTCGCGCCATTGATCTCTCCTGCATGGATTGCGTTACATAACAAATTGTCCATTGTTTTTTGGTAATTCATCATCTTTACTCCCATCTTTGTAGTGTTGTATTTGTTTGATTTCGAGGAATTCGCATAACAATTTACGCGATGCGTTGCTATGAACGCCGAAGGCACGAATAGGAATAATGTTCCTCGGCTTGTGAGAAACGCAAAAACCCAGAATAGTAGTTGATGCGCGAATAGGAACGTTAAGTGCGAATAGTTTTAGGTATAAAAAGGTTCAAAATGAGATATTCTATTATAATAGGAACAAACGTAAGGTTCTGATATGCGTAACCGTTTAGTGATGCTGATTGTTTCTGAATCGCGTATGCACGCCGCTGGCGTGCAGATGGGAGCAAATATGGGTTTAGTCTGTATTATCGCAGCATTGGTAGTACTCCCTATCTATTGTGCATGTATCGCAGGATCGCGTAGCGATGATAAAATGGAAAATGACATGGAATAGCGACTCGAAAAGTCGAACCCCTCATCAATCTTAGCTTTCTGTTACGCGATATCGTTGTATACAGATAGACAGAGTGGAGACTTCGAGCGGTTTGGGTAAAAATCCGGTGAATTGGTTGTTAAGAAAAAATTGCTCAGCGTCATTTACCACATTCGCAGTAAGCGCGATGATCGGCAAATCAACGTACTGCCCGCCCATCGCACGTATCTGAGCGGTCGCTTCCACTCCATCCATTTCCGGCATCATATGATCCATAAAAATGATATCATAATCACATTCCTTCACTTTTTGGAGCGCTTCCCTTCCACTTTTGGCGATGTCGGGTTCTATGTCAAATAGGTTGAGCATCGCGGCAGCGACTTCCAAGTTTAAGTCGATGTCGTCCACTACCAGAACGCGGTAATTGGGAATGGAAAAAATCTCTGCACTCTGTAATTGAGGTACATCAAGAGCGCTTGCCGGTTTGTAAGGCAATCGCACTGTAAAACAAGATCCTTTGCCGTAAACACTTTCCACCGAAAGCGATCCCCCCATGAGCGCGCAGAATTCGCGGCTTATGGGTAACCCTAAGCCTGTTCCTTGTGTGGTGCGATTTCTCATCGCGTCTAAGCGTTCAAACGGACGGAATAATTTATCGAAATCCTCCTCTTTAATGCCGATACCCGTATCCCGCAGGGCAAATACAAGTTCATCGCGTTCTTCGTCCAACGATGCATCAAGAACCGCTCCCCCTATGTGTGTATATTTCGCAGCGTTTGAAAGTAAATTCGTCAATGTCTGGCGAACACGCACCTCATCTCCGTACGTCCAATGTGGTAATGTCGGGGAAATATTGACCCTCAGATACAAATCTTTCCTCTCGAAAATGCGTGTGTACATAGAGCTCAAATGATCCAAAAGTAAATGCAAATGATAAGGAACATTCAGAATTCTCATCTTCCCCGCTTCAATTTTTGAAAAATCAAGAATATCGTCAATGATCGTCTGAAGCGCACCTGCAGCACTTTTCATATCACGTATATATTTGGCAGCCGTATCTTCAAGCGGTATGCGCATCAAAAGGTCACTGAGTCCGACGATCGCATTCATAGGCGTACGGATTTCGTGGGACATGGCGGCGAGAAAGTCGGACTTCGCACGATTTGCTTCTTCTGCACGTTGCTTTTCCTCTTCCAGATCGGTACTGTCAACGAATACCGAGAGAAAACCCGCCTCGCTGTGTTCTGTGGCTTCAATTCTACGGCTTTCAATGGTGTAATAACGTGGAACCCCATCCCTCGCAAAGTCAAAGTATCTGCTAAAACGCGTCTTCTGCTTGCTCTCCATTACGGCAACGAAGTTCTCCTGTAGGATGCGCATATCGTCCTCACTTAGGACATTGCCAACCAGTTCTTTATAATTCCTACCGTATACATAATCATAATTGGGCGCATTAATCGCTTCCAAAAAAGAGCGAGTGCAGAGCTTGAACCGCTCCTCCTCATCAAGCAGAACAATAAACGCCGGACTCGCTTCGAGTAGCGCTTTATTGTATTCTTCTTGTTTCGCGACAAAAGCCGCTTGAGCCTGCTCATGCAATTCTTTGCTGCGAAATTGCTGCGTCAGCTTTTCGAGCCTCGATCGAACGATACGAAGCTCACGCTCAAGCTTTTTCACTTCTAAATTGTCCTCTTTTTGATTCATAAGATTACCTGTACTTCCCATTGATTACCATATTGAAGTAAATGGTTATTCAAATAAAAGAATTGGTGAATACAACTCATATCACACAAAGAACGAACGCGCCATTTTGAAAACGGTTATAAAACGAACCATCCTTTCGCACAGAAGGGCATATCTCTCCGCCTGCATACCCCATCATAAACGGCATTCCCGCCATCGCCTCTCGTACCATATGCACCTCGTCTAAACTCTCAGAACCAAGAAGCACAAAACGCGATGCACAGGAAAGTGCCAACGCGAACGCCTTTTCGTGGCTATGTTCAAAAGCATTTTGGGTAGCTTGCTGTGCGGATTCAAGCATATCGAGTTTGTCAAATCCACCGACGCGGAAGCGCGTGCCATTCTCCACCGTGCCACCGAGTATCAGCGTATCATGTTCGCTCAAGTTGATGATTTGACGCGGAAAATAGGACAAGTCGTCTTCTTGGATGGCAAGTACGATGTTGGTCAAGACAGCACTTTTGACCATTTCTTTTGTGATGCCGATTAACGCCAGGAAATCAAGCGAAGATCTATCGTTAATAGAGATTACTTCGTTCCCATTGGCCTCCGTAATCATGAACCATCTATCGAAAATACGTTTTTCCGAAATAGATGCTTTGTAAAATAAAGGATGAACGTCTCCATACAGTAAAACAAACCCGACACGGTCAAGAAACTCTCCGTCGGGTGTGATCACAAAACAATTTTCAGTAAAAGTGGGAGAATCATCCACAGCAAATCCACCAAACACCGGAGCACCATCTGTCTGCTCGGTTACTGCACTCGTAAGCAAATCGCCTGAGACGATTCCGACATTTGGAGCAAAAGTCCACACGAGAGCAGGCTTCTCTCTCCCGGCAAAAATAGGCCGGCATAGACTCGCGATATCCTTATCTATCGCGACCGGTTCGGTGGTCGCCGTTTCAAACCAAATCCCCTCACCCCACAATACGGTCAATGTAAGGCACAAATCACCCTCAGCCTCGCTGAGTGGCTGTCCCTTTGGAACGGGCGATGTCGCCACAGTGGACGATGTATAACCCGCGATCGGAAACGGTAATACCTTTCGAAGCGCTTCCACCACACCGGACATGACAAACTCATAATGACAAGTTATCAATCCAAGCGCATTCGTCCCTATTTCCCCTTGCTCCTCAAGGGAAGATTGTATGGAAGAAACCGCAGACTCCACATTATCTATCTCGATCGTCGTTGCAGTAAAAACATTGATCATCGTTTTACACATCCCTTCCTATTATAGGATCAAATTTATATGCAAATTGTAAAGCGTATCAGTTCATTTGTCAACGGATGGAAAAAGGTTCGTAAATCGGCGAACGTGAGAATAGTAACCATAGTTAAGATAATTGCTACTTGCGCACATAAGATTGTTGTGTTAGAATATCCCCCATCGGCACACAAGTGTCCGTATGGGGCACACAAATCGTGCAAAAATACATTGGATGAACGTGTTGTTCTTTTTGTCATGGGGAGTAGAAATGGGCGAAACAAAGAAATACTATGTCGTAACCCAAAAAGCGATTCCGGAAGTCTTGCTCAAAGTAATGGAAGCCAAACGTCTTTTGGCGTCAAATAAGGTGGCTACGATTCAAGAAGCAGTTGATCATGTGGGAATCAGTCGTAGTTCTTTCTATAAATACAATGAAGATATTTTTGAGTTTCATGATACTTCCAAAGGAACTACGATTACACTGGCATTTCAAATGGATGATGAGCCGGGGCTTTTGGCGGATGTGTTGAGCGTGATTGCACAGTTTCACGCTAATATTTTGACGATTCATCAAAGTATCCCTATAGGTGGTGTGGCTTCTTTGAGTATTAGTATACAGATTCTGGAAGATACAGGTGACATTTCCGGTATGATCGCGGCAATGGAAGGAAAAAAGGGAGTGGCACATGTAAAGATGTTGGCCAAGGAAACATAGGCGTGTATCGTAACTCTCCATTCGTCTTCTATGCAGGAATGATGAGGAACGATGATGGATACTTTATGATAGAAGCAAGAGAAAGCGACGTATACGAGTAGAGCTGACGAACGAAACAGGAGAATGAGAGCAGGAACGGAGGAGAAATGTTAAATATAGCGGTGCTGGGATATGGTACGGTAGGAAGTGGTGTAGTGGAAGTCATCGAGACCAACAAAGAGATGATTCAAAAAAAAGCAAGAACCCAAATCAATATCAAGTATATACTGGATCTGCGTGAATTTCCCGGAGATCCCTATGAAGATAAAGTGATTCACGATGTGAATCGGATTTTGGAGGATGAAAGTGTTTCCATTTTGTGTGAAACCATGGGAGGCGTTGGAGCGGCGTATCAATTTACGAAAAAAGCGTTGGAAAGCGGAAAAAGCGTCTGTACATCCAACAAAGAATTGGTAGCACAATACGGACCTCAACTTTTGCAGA
>JAISHZ010000207.1 GCA_031262285.1 Lachnospiraceae bacterium
CTTGTTTGTGCGCTCATTTTTGCTGCCCGGGCTCATCGGAACGCTCAGAGAGTCTAACACCCAAAACTCCCTACGGCTCTGTTCGGTTCGTCCGGTATACATTGTCTTTCACCCGTAGATCGGCGAATGTGCGAATGTGAAACGTAACGATTATTTCGGACATTGCGCACACCCATCGCGTGGGCAGGAATTGCTCCCTTGCATAGATTGGTCGTAAATATTGGTCAACGCACAAATCGCTTGCGCCGCAATCCCTTCACCGAGCCCTACAAATCCAAGACCCTCTTGTGTAGTCGCTTTGATTCCGATCTGTTCAGGTTCTACACGCAAAGCCTTTGCAATCAAGAGCTTCATATCCTCAATATAAGGAGATAGCTTTGGTGCCTCTGCCAGTATCGTTGCATCTATATTTTCAATTAAAAAGCCTCGCTCCAATAGCATCTGCCCGACGCGTTCCAACAGAAGCAGTGATGATATCCCGGCCCAAGTTTCATCCGTATCCGGGAAATGCTGACCGATATCTCCAAGTGCGGCAGCTCCCAACAAAGCATCCATCATCGCGTGTACGAGCACATCTGCATCAGAATGACCCAAAAGACCCTTCTCGTATGGAATATCGACACCACCCAATATAAGCTTCCGATTGATCGTCAACCGATGAACGTCGTATCCGATACCTACTCGCATATCGTGTTACCTCTTTCTTCAGACTTCAACTTTGACTTTAGCAGAGTGCTTTTCCTTCATCGGTTTCACCTTTTTGGTGAGTAGGAATTGATCAAACGCTTCAAGCGGCATGGGCTTGCCAAAATAGTACCCCTGCATAATGTCGCAACCGATATCTTTCAAAAACTCAAATTGCTGCTTGGTCTCAACACCTTCACAAACCATGCAAATATCCAACTCACGCCCCATCACGATGATACTGCCCAAGATAATCCGATCATTCTTCGGGATATTGTCCTCTTTTAAGAAAATCCGGTCTATCTTCATAATATCAATCGGCATATGGCTGAGCATATTCAAAGAAGAATAACCGGAGCCAAAATCATCCATAGACACTTTGATACCCATTTCTCGTAGCTTGGAAATGAGGACGACTGCCTTTTCCAGATTCTCTATATAGATGCTCTCTGTAAGTTCAAATTCTACCAATTCAGGATCAATTTGATATTTATCAAATAATCGTCCTACATACTCGACCATCCGATCGCTATTGATATGAACTCGAGAAACATTCATGGAAATCGGCACTACCGGTAACCCTTCATCCAATCGCCTGCGTAAGTACGCGAATACTTCGCGATAGACAAAAAAATCTACATCTAAAATCGCACCGCTCTTCTCGAAAGGAGGTATGAATTCTCCCGGAAAAATCATCTCATTGTTTGGTTTGATCCATCGAATCAAAGCCTCGCCGCCCGCTACAGTTTCACCGTCATTGTACATCTTAGGTTGAATGAACACTTGAAGCTCGCGATTCTCGATTGCGCCGCGCAGTTCCTTGATAAATCCCATCTGTCGCTTATATTCACCAAGCATCTTGGTGCTGAAAATAAGACAATGCTTCCATTCTTGTAGCTTACTTTCTTTGCAGGCGTATGCGGCATTGGATACACATTCTTCAACGGACAGCAAAGTGTCGTTATTGACAAAGATCCCACTGTTGATCTCCACCATGTTGTCGTGAATATAGTTCCTAAGCATACGAACAGCTATTTCGTTCTTATCATCTACCCATTCTGCGATGTGTTCCGGTGTCATCGAATGCGTATTGCGCATTGCCAAGATGAGATTGTCGCTGTGAACGCGGGAAGCACACAATAAGCGTGCGCTACCTACGCTTGTCATGTATTCCGCAAATTTGCGCAATATTCGGTCGCCGATCTCGTACCCATACGTTTCATTAATATATTTAAAATGCCCTAAATCAAAATAAATATAGCAGATACTGCTGTTATCTTTCATTTTGGCAGTAATCTCATGCATCCGATCTAAAAATTTGCCATAACTAAAGAGACCGGTCACAGAATCCCTCTCTTGCATCATAGTCGCCAAGAATTTCGCTTCATCCAAATCGCGAACGCGACTCAGATATACAGAAAGAATACGTGCAAATGACTCTAAAAAGCGGATCTCTTCTTCTTCCCAAAAATGTTTATTTCTGATGAAAATAAAATCCACAGATCCGGTAACATAACGATGATTGCCAAGCGGAAGCTTAATAGCGGAGCGGATCTTATGGTCACTGAAAAATAAATCAATCTCATCGTCAGCATCATAGATCAGCTTTCCTTGTTCCATAGCGTATAGGAAATGCAGCCACTGTGCTTCCGAATACCGTCTAATGCTTCCGGTTCTCACCGGTACATTCCCCGCGATCACTTCGTAGATATATTTCATCGTACGTGCTTCTTTGGGATCTCGTTCCTGTACCGCGACTGCGTCAAAGCCAAAATACGCACTGAGCTTGTGAAGCAATAACATAACGGAGCTGTCCGGGTCTGTCGTACTTTCCATCAAGCTAAGCGCTGTCTCTGTGATTTCATTATAAAATACATTGTGTCCGCCGAAGTTGTAATTACGGAATTTCGCCTCATCAAAGAGCCGATCTTGCTTTATGTAGCCATTCGGGAATTCCATCGAATCATCATAGATACAATAATTGGTATGTTCCGAATTCTTTGCAGTAAATAAAGCTTTGTCTGCTTTGCGGAAAAAATCATCTTCCCATTGTCCGTCCAGAGGACAGCGAGAGACCCCGATACATACACTAACGGATTCACCTGTTTCACCACAGTAAATCCTACTGATGGCCTTTTCCATAGCTTTGCATTTCGCTTCTATGGTCTGCAAATCGCTTTCACCGATCTGAAATACCAAGAATTCGTCCAAACCGCATCGTCCCAAAATGTCGGTATTGCGAAAAGTCTCTCTCATCACCTTTGAGACAAAGAGAATGATATGATCTCCAAACCAGGAACCCATTTTGTCATGGACATCCAAACAGCGATCTATATAAATCAAGTAAAAGGTTCCGGAGGGATTGGGTTGCGCCAAATAATGGTGGATATACTCACGCGCATATCTGCTATTCCACAGATAGGTCGTCGGATCCCTTTTGGAGTCCAGAAAACTGCTTTCTTCTGTTGTTTGGTAAATAAAACCGATAATAACCGGGGTGTTCGTATTGGGATTGAAAGAACGGTATCCGCGAATGACGGTTTGAAAATATACATTGTCCTGCAAACCTTCAAAATGAATGCGCAACTCACAGTTAATATGAGTTTTCCCTTTTTTGATTTGCTGCATCAGCATAGAAAGCTCTCCGGTATCTTCCGGATGCGTTCTTTCACGAAGCATGGTGAAACATTGTTCGATGCGCTTTTCATAGGAGTAACCGTCCTGTTCATACTTGGTATATGTCAGGAAGTCTTT